>CAZPQL010000026.1:0-36305 GCA_964588725.1 uncultured Rhodobacterales bacterium | reverse complement strand
AAAATCCGGATGGGCCGGAACAAGTTGCGGCGAATTTGGTTTCAAATATCGTTGAAATTGCATTTTGTGAATCCTTTTCCAAAACAATTTTAGACCATGCAGCTAAATGAGTTTCTACATTAATCCTTTGATAGCAACGGGTTAATAAATATTCACACCCATAAATGGAATCATAAATCGATCCACTCTCCTAATTCATTAACAATGATTGGCCGCGCTTTGAACTATGGGAATCCATACCTTTGTCGGCATTTCAGCCCTTTTGCACCATTCGTCCCATCCAGCGTCCTGCAAGGATGTGCACGTGCAGATGTTGCACTTCCTGCACGCCGTGCTCACCCGAATTGGCGATCATCCGGTAACCGTCACCGCCCTCGCCGGGTTTAACCCCCAGCAGGCGGCACACCTCACCGATGGCGCGGTTGAAATCCACAATCTCGGGTTCGCTGGCGGCGTCGGCGAAATGGTCAAAGCAAACATAGGGCCCTTTGGGAATCACCAACACATGGTCGGGCGCTTGTGGCGACACGTCGGCAAAGGCCAGCGTGTGTTCGGTTTCAAGCACCGTTGTATTGGGTATTTCGCCGCGCAATATACGCGCAAAAATATTCTGTTCGTCATAGTCGTAGGGCATGGTCTACTCCGCAAATATATCCTCGACGGCCTGAATTTTACGCGCGCTGGTCACCGTGATGTCCAGAAACGCCGCCAGCACCGAAGTCCGCTGCCGCAAATTTTGGCACGCGCCAAGTCTGAAATACAGTGGAAATCCGGCGGCGCGCAACGCCGTAGTTTCACGGTCGAAATCGCGAATCAATGTCGGCAGAACCGAATTCAGAATATTGTCGCTGCTGTTGTCGCCGATCAGCCCTTTTCGCATGGCGTGTCCGGCCAGATATTCGTCGTCAAAACTGCACTCGACCTCGAGTACGCGAACCGAACTGCCGTCGGCGTGAAAATCGTTGATTAATTCCAGCCCACTGGGATCAGTACAAATCAATAGCCGATCGGTGTCGAAATAATCAAACACCAACCGCATGGTCGCGCGCCTGTGGCGCGTACGTTTTTCGCGGCTGTTCTCCAGTCCGCCCATTTTTGGCAATTCCACGTGATCGTCGTCAAAAATATAGTCCACGCCGGTTATTCCGGTGGCTTTACTGATCGCCGCGCGCAGCGCCCCGGCCAGCTGCCATTTCTTACACACGATAATCAGCAACTCGCGCCCCGCACCGACGTGTCCGCCGCTTTCCCAAAATCTTTGCTTGAAACGCCCGCCCGTACGCCCCCGGTTGGTCAGATAGTGATACAACTCTGGTCCTTCGTCTGAAATCGGGAACTTTGTCTGCCCGCCGGCGTACAGCGCGCCAAGCTTTTCTTTCAGCCCCAAAGCATCAGGGGATATCTTGCGGGCAAAGAAAAACCTTTGCCCGACCAGAAGGTCGTACTGGTCATTAAAAAAAGACACCGGCATTCCGTAGTCGGAAAACATTTTGTACGTAAGAATGCGCGAATCTATTTCAGGACCGGGCACCAGATGGCGCACCAGTGTTTGGAAAAATGTTTCATCGGGAATCCAGGTGGTGGAAAAGAACCGCGTAACGTCGCGCCGCGCACGTACAAATGCGAGGATCAGCTCGATTGTGCGCCGCCGCAGGCACCACCACTGCGACCCGATCATCACCTGCAAATCGGACGGAATGGATCGTTCCAGCCCCAGCTTTTTCTGCCATTCAAGCGACAGGTAAAATAGCGTCTTGTGTCTGCGCTCATTAAAAAAATGCCGGTAGGTCAGCCTTTCGCCGCGCATACCTGTCTTGATCCAGTCGCTGTCAAAAAAATCAAATGATTCGATGTAATCCATGTCGTTTGCGTCAAGCCACGCGCGCATGTAAGTGGCTGATTTGATTGCCATGCAGTCACCGGACAGCAGATAAAAATGGCTGGCGCGCGCGAACGCGGTTTCGGCGGATTTGACGGCGTTTAGCGTCGCCGCGATCAGCGAATATTCCCCCCAGCCACATTTGACGCGTTTGGCAAAAATGACCCGGTCGTTGTCGGCCAGTGCGTCTTTGATGGTTTGAAATTCGCTGTCTTTGGCGTTGGCATCATAATGAATGGACATGAAATCGCCGGCCGCGGTCAGCATCCGCGCCTGTGCAATCACGGACTTCGGGTCCTTGTGACACAACAGGATATACGCGATTCTTGCCATTCAGACTGCTCTTTCCCGGCTTTTATTATTCTAGGGCTTGTTTGCCTAAACTTTTGTTGAAAAAACACTATTTCTTTGGTTATTTGTACGCAATGAAAATCCCCGGGGACAACCGGCGGCAAAAATCCGGATAGCGTGCGCGCCGTACCGGCAAGAGGCGAGGCGAACAATGGGCTTTCCCGGCACGTGGATGACCGAAAGCGAATCTCTGGTTTACAGGGTCATTCCGAAATGCGCCTGCTCGACCATTGGGCAGATCATGTATTTTTCAGATCACGGTGAATATTTCGACGGCGATATCCACGATGCAAACACCGGTATCCACAAATGGGCCATGGACGCCAGTCAGCCAAAGCTGAGCGCCGCCATTACGGGGCGTGAGAAATTCGCGTTCACCTGTGTACGCAACCCGTACACGCGGGTACTTTCGGCGTTTTTTGACAAAATCTGCGGCATCCAGCGCAACGGCAAACGGTACCGGGGGAATTTGGTGCCGATGCTGGTGCAAAAATATGGCGTGAAAATCGAAGGCGACTTTGATCAGATCGCGTCGTTCCGGCGGTTTTTGCTTTTTGCGCGGGACACTATTCGTTTCAACCGCCCGATGGAGGCCGACATCCACTGGTCGGCGGTTTCGGGGCATGCCTCGACGCTGGTTTCGGGCGGCGGGCGCTACAATGCCATCATTTCGACCGAAGATTTCAACACAGGCATGCAAGCCGTGTTGGATAGTCTGGTGCTACCCCATACCCCGGATATTAATACTATGCCGCGTTTCAACGAAAGCGAAGGCCACGGACCAAAACGCGCCCATCCGGTCGAAGACTATTTTGACGATCTGTCGATGCATCTGGTCTATGAAATCTATCACCGCGATTTCAAACTGTTCAAATACGACGCGCAGGATCCGTCAAACAAAATGCCAACCGGCGAAATTGACCTTGACGAAGTTCACGCGAAACTGGCGTAATCAATTGCCAAGCGTTTGCAGGTAAGCAATCAGATTGGCACGGTCGGATTCTTTTTTAAGACCGGAAAATCCCATTTTGGTGCCCGGCAAATAAGTCTTCGGTTTCGTTAGAAATCCATTCAGATGTTCGATGGTCCAATTGCCGTCCATCGCCAACATTGCAGGTGAATATCCGTAGCCGGTTGCGCTGCCGATATCGCGGTCCACGACCCCAAACAAATACGGGCCAACCCCGTTGACGCCGTCTTCAATTTTGTGACAGGCCTTACATTTGGAAAACACTTTGGCGCCCTTGGCGGCGTCAGCGGCGGCCACCAGAGCACCGATAGAGGAAGTTTCATCAGCAGTGCTAACAGCTGCGGCCGCTTCACCTTCGACCTCAATCACATAGGCAGCCTTGGCGTGTTCGCCGTGCGCAGTTTCGGTCGAATAAATCGTATCAGACGCCCAGTTCAGCAGCAGGAACACCAGTAACGCTCCACAAAGCGCGCCGCCAACTTTTGTCAGGGTCATTGTATCAAACATAGTAGTTTCGCCTTGCCAGTGAACGCCGTGCGCCGTTTCAAATTTGGCCTTGTTCTAAACGCTTCCCCTTGGCGGTTGCAAGGTGTAGAAGCCGCGACCAAACGCCCAGCATTCTGAGGTCATTAATGGACGGAAATAAAGGAAAAATCGCCTTTCAGGGGGAACCGGGTGCCTATTCGCATCAGGCTTGTATTAACGCGCAGCCCGACCTGACCGCCGTGCCCTGCGCGACGTTCGAAGACGCTATGCAGGCCCTGCGCAGAGGCAATGTTGATCTGGCGATGCTACCGGTTGAGAACTCCACATACGGGCGCGTTCACGACATCCACCATTTGTTGCCCGAGTCCGGTTTGCACATCGTGGACGAGGTCTTTGTGCGTGTGCATATTAATTTGCTGGTGCTGCCCGGCACAAAATTGGCACAAATCAAATCGGCCCGGTCGCACACAGTGCTGTTGGGGCAGTGCCGGAGTTTCCTGAAAACCCACGCCATTGCACCTCTTAGCGGCGCGGACACGGCGGGTTCGGCCAAATACGTGGCACAAAAAAAAGATGCGTCTGTTGCGGCGCTGGCGTCAGAATTGGCCGGCGAAATTTATGGCCTTGAGGTTTTGGCGCGCCATATCGAAGACCACGACAAGAACACCACGCGGTTTTTGGTCATCGCGCGTGACTCAAACAGCGAACGGCGGGGCGACGCGGGCATGATGACAAGTTTCGTGTTTCGCGTACGCAATATTCCTGCGGCGCTATACAAGGCCATGGGTGGTTTCGCCACAAACAGCGTCAATATGGTCAAGCTGGAAAGCTATATGGTGGATGGCTCGTTTGCCGCGACGCAGTTTTACGCCGATATCGAAGGCCATCCCGATGATGCCAATGTCAAACTGGCGCTGGCCGAACTGGAATATTTCACCACGCACGTGAAAATTCTTGGTGTCTATCCCGCAAACAGCGAAAGACGGAAAATAAACTGATCGCTTTGGGACGCGTTCACGCGCTCCTGCTGCTAAGTTCGATGCTGTTTCCGAACTTTTTCAGCCCTTTCTCGATCTTTACGTCAACGCGTTTTTTTACCAGTTTGACACCTTGTACAAACAGGCGCGCCGATATCGTTTTGGGATTGAGATCAAGCTGGAGGTTGGCGCGCGTGTGGCGGGCTGACAGAAATATCAGATCTATTTTGATCAAGGCTTTGACGCCACCGGTGCGCGCTTTGAAACCGATGAATTCGGGCCGGTCAAACGACGTGAGTTCAAGCTCGATATGGCGTTGTTTTCCGCGAATTTTGGCGTCGATCTGCCACTGCGCGCCCGGGTCGCGGGGGGAGGCGCATTCCAGGCGACGCACCGCCGCACCCGATTTCACCCCCATCTTTTCAAACAATTCAAAGTTGGCAAAGGCATTGAACGTGTGATCCAGCGTGGCTTCGATGTCGGTACTGCTTGCAAACTTCATCGGTCGCCTTGCCTGTCATATACTGCTGAAACGCTTTTGCCTCACCGCAGGCTGTCTGACAACCATTTCCTGATCAGAAAATGCGCGATGGCCCCTTTGCGGGCTGCAACCAAACTATCGTCGTTTTGAGTCCACTGTTCCAGTATCTGTGCACGGCTCATCCATTTGGCCTGTTCGATTTCGACCGGATCAATAGTGATTTCGCGGCTCAGGGCTTCGGCCCGACAGCCAATCATCAGCGAAGCCGGAAACGGCCATGGCTGGCTGTTCAGGTAGTCGACCCGTCCGATTTCAACTTTGGTTTCCTCGTGCACTTCGCGCCGTACAGCGGCCTCGATCGTTTCACCGGGCTCCATGAACCCGGCCAGCAACGAAAACATTCCCTTTGGCCAATTGGGCGAACGGCCCAGCAACAGGTCGTTGCCGTGGGTTACCAACATGATGACCACAGGGTCGGTGCGCGGGAAATGCGTCGAGCCACAACCGGCGCAGCGCCGCTGCCAACCGCCCTGCGAAATTGCGGTTTTATTGCCGCAGCGCGCGCAAAACCCGTGGGCGCGGTGCCACGCAAAATTTCCGGCCGCCATGGCAGCTATTTCGGCGTCGCGTGGCGACAATAACGCCATGACGTTGCGCAATCCGACAAATTTCTGCCGAACCGGCAAGAGTGGATGGGTCACCTCGGTGGTATCGAGAAATCCCATTGAGGCAGGCGCCGGATCGTCTCTGGGTGTCCATCTCGAGATGTCAAAAGCGAATTTGGGTTTGTCGCCCTGCAGACCCAGAAAAATGGCAGGGTCAATGGCGCTTTGAAATAGCGGGTGATCCAAGGGCAACCAGACGATTTGCAGGGTGTTGTCGTGCTCTACCAATGGTTTGCCACGCCAAAACGCTGCGGCGGTGGCACTTGGGCTGTTCCGGTATTCTGCCAGTGAATCGACGTCGCCGCGTACATGCCCGGCGCGGTTAAAACCCGAACCGCCAAAGGTAACCTGCTCTGCATCGCGCATCAGCGCCCTCCCGAATTAGGCCATGGACGAGTAAAACTTGAACTGCCTGAAAAATCTATCTATCACTGAACGTGAATAGAGACAGCAAGATCTCTGATAAACGAACACATAGGCGCGAGCGGCCCCAATCTTGATAAAGTCCCTGATAAAATCATGGATATTGCTGGTGGTTGCGTTCGTTTGGGGCGTGGCGGCGCTCAAATTTTCTGTCTGGCCTGCAACCGCGCTGAATGAAGTCTATAATTACGCTTTTGACAAGCGTTTTGACACCGCCAGTTTTACCGAGCGGTTACAAAATGATCTGGGCATGACGCCCTTTCGTCTACTAACCCGCGACGGTGGCGGCGGCATCGGCGACGGGTTTCGTGCATTGCCGATTGACGGGCTGAACCCCCGCAGGCAAGTGCCGCAAATAAAAATTTCCCCGGACCGAAGCGACAAGCTGACATTTATTTACGGGGTTTTTGACTTTACCGACGGCCTGCACGGCGCGATCTTGCTGGACGAAACCGGTCAGGTGACGCATCGATGGACCCTGAAGGAAGACCCCGACAATCTGAACGCCCAACCCAATGTGCGTCTGTACCCGCACGGGGTAATCGTCGACCCGGACGGCGCTGTGACATTCATTTTCGATTTTGGCTCGACCATCACCAAAGTAGACGCCTGCGGGCAATATATCTGGTCAGGAGAAAGCGGTCGCGACTATAATCACACGTTGTCAAAAGACAGCGACGGCAATATCTGGACGCTGGCGGGTGCCCCGGGCAAGCTGGATAAAATTGATCCGGCGACCGGTGCGGTCTTACGCTCCATATCCATGAACGACGTGGTGGCTAATAACCCCGATATCGGCATTTTTAGCCCGCGCAGCGACTTTATCCAAAAGCGGTTTTACTGGTTGCACGATCCGTGGCACGGCAACGATATCGAGCCGCTACCGGCGCATATGGCAGCGGCATTTCCGCAGTTTGAGACCGACGATCTGCTGATCAGCTTTCGCGCCCTTAACCTGCTGTTTGTACTTAACCCGCATACCTTAAAGGTTAAATGGTGGGCGCAGGGCCTTACGCAGCAACAGCACGATCCGGACTGGCGCGCGGACGGAAAGATAATGGTGTTTGACAACCGCTGGACCAACCCGCCGTCAAAGATCACTTTGATTGATCCCGCGACCAATCGGGCCAGCACCCTGTTGAATGGTGCTGATTACGACTTCCATTCGCTGAACCGCGGCAAAGTACAGAAATTCGGTGATGATCTGTTGATCACGTCCAGCAAACAAGGCCGGGTATTCGAAGTCGATGCGTCCGGTAAAATCGTTTTTGAATTCATCAATACCTATGATGACGGCGCAGGCCTGCGTGGCCTGATATCCGAGGCCATCGCCCTGCCTCTTAACTATTTTGAAGGATTGCCAAAATGCGATACACTTTCTTTCCCGCCCTGATCTTGTTGGGAATATCTGCAATTCCGGCGCAGGCCTACGTTGGCCCCGGGTTGGGGTTGGGGGCCATCGGCGTGGTGCTCGGGTTGATTTTTTCATTCGTGCTGGCGTTCTTCGCCTTTGTCTGGATGCCAATTAAGCGACTGTTTTCAAAAAAGAAAACCACGAGCCCCGAAATACTTCCCGATGACGGTTGATGCCGCGCTGTTGCTGTGCCTGCCGGCAACTTTGCTGGCAGTTGAAATCGTTTTTGCCATGCGATTTCGTGCAGTGGCCGGAGAATGGATATCTGTGATGCAGTCCTCGACGGCCCTGATGCGCGACCGGTCGCTTGATGACGACGAAAAACAGGCGCGTATGGCTAAAGCCTCGCTTAATACGATGGTGGGGTCGGTCAAGCTGCTGTTGATAATTGTCGCGGCGCTTGCGGGGTTTGCCTTGGTTTTCGTGCTTGGATTGCGGCTGTTTGATCCGCAAAATTCAGTGACCACGGCGGTTGCACGGTTTGATGTGCAAATCGCCTCGGTGCTGGTCGCGCTGGTTTACCTGTGGTTACGCGCCAATGTCCGGCGCTGAATACGGGTTTTTTTCAAGGCTGATGCACCGTGTGGCGCTTGGGTCTCCAGCGGTCATGCGCGCTACCATGGCCATGGAACATAGAAAATGGCGGACCAAAGTTTTTGACGCCGGGAAGACTGCGCCGGTTTTTATTTGCGGATTGGCGCGATCCGGCTCTACGCTTTTGCTCAACCGCCTGATGGCTACCGGTCGGTTTTCCACTTCAACGTACCGGCACATGCCTTTTGTTCTGGCACCTTCGATGTGGTCACGGGCGTCGCAAAAACATCAGAAGGCGGCCACCCTGACCGACCGCGCCCACGGCGACGGAATGGAGCACGGCTTTGACAGCGAAGAGGCCTTTGAGGAAGTGTTCTGGCGTGCGGTTTCAACTCAGCCCGCCAACACAGCGCTGCTGCCGTTCAACGACAAAATCCTGAAATCCGACGTGGATCAGTTCCGCCTGTTCATGACCAGCGTCACCGCCGCCGGACCAGAGCGGTATCTTTCAAAAAACAACAATAATGTTGCGCGCATCGGTGCGTTGCTCGCTACCGCAGACACGGCCACGGTATTGGTTCCGTTTCGCCATCCGGTGCATTTCGCGGGGTCTACTCTGGCTCAACACCGCGCGTTTCTTGCGCGCCACACCTCGGACCGGTTCGCTGCAAGATACATGTCGTGGCTTGGCCATCACGAATTTGGCCCTTATTTCAAACCGGTTGGCGCGGCAGGGGTGAACGCGCCCTCTGATGTCGACAGAGACGTCACCGCAGACTATCTGTGCAACTACTGGAGCGCCGTTTATTCTGCGCTGCTGCAGCGGCAATCGCCGCGCGTGCATTTTTTCGACTACGACGGGTTTTGCGCCAACCCCGACACGTCTTTGGCAGCACTTGGCCGGGCTGTGGACTTGCCCATCGCGCCGACCCCGCCGCCTGCGGGGGTGCATGCGGCGCGGCGCTACGACGACGACGAAATAGCCAAGCCAAATCTGAAAAAAGCTATGGGTATTCTGCAACAGCTGCGCGCGCGCGCATTGGCTTGAAACCACCGTTCAAAGACATTAATATAACCCCCGAGAGGTTGGCGCGGGCAGGCGCCTCGCCAACCCGGTCAGATCCGGAAGGAAGCAGCCGTAACGAGTTCTCGTTTGGGTCGTTGTCCAGCCTCTCACCTTTTCATTCAGCAGACCCGTCACTGGCCCAGCTTTGCTGAGCGTCGGTTTCCACAGCCCCGGGCCGCACGGCGCGCAAACGCCGTAGCGCGTCATCGGGCGCGATCCCGTATTCAACCATCAGGCGCATTAATATCATGCCGGCGCGCCCGCGCCCGCCAAAGCAGTGGGCCAGCACCGCACCGTCTTTGTCCAGTATCGAACGCAGGGCGGTGGACAGCGTCGGCCACGTGTCTACCCATGCGCCCCGGGGAACCCCAAAATCTTTTACCGGCAGATGATGCCACGCAACACCTTGGTCTTTAAGGATTTGGCCCAGACGCGCCGCATGCCCGATCCGATATTCGTTGTTGCTTATCATAGTCAGAACCGCGTCGGGCTGCCACCGAACAACCGTTGCAATATCGGTTTTCAGCAAACCAAACCGCCCCGGCAGGGGGCAAATGCCCAGACGGGCACCGCCGTTTAGTTTCAGCGTGGCAATTTCAAAATCCATACATATATCCGTCTAGCGGTTTTTCCCTGTGTACGCGAACGCAAATTCAACGCGTCCGGTCCCATTTTCACGGCCGCGGCTCAATGGGTCCGAACCCGGCGACTGGCGGAGTTAAACGCCCTTTGAATCAACGTTTTATTAGCCCGTACGGTGCAGAAAAACGTTGATAAATTTCCACAAAATGGCCGCATTGTTTCGTCATTCGCACCAATGACCGGACCTTTAACGCGTAATTCTCAGGACCAATCGTGGCCAAGATCAATATCACCACCAGCGGCACATACCAACTTGGTGATGGCGACACCGCCAAGATCGATATTCCCGGTGGTGGTTTTGTCACGTTGCAGGCCCCCGCCGGCGACGACACCGTCGGGAAAATAAAAATCAATTTGAAAGACAACGACAGTCAAAGCGACGTTGTCACGGTCGATTTGTCTACATTTGACGAAGACGGCCTACACATCGACGTTAAGAATTACGATCCGTCCGACCAACTGATCCTTCAAGGTGCGACTGATCTGGCTGTCGACCCATTGGATTCATCGAAACTGACCTTCAGTTACGTGGGCGAGGACGGCGTCCGATACACGGGTTTTGTCCACATAAAGGACACCGGCCAACAGGATTTCACGGCTGCGCAGGCGCCAATTGTTGTTTGTTTCACGCAAAATACGTTGATTGAAACAGACCGTGGCGATGTTGCCGTTCAGGACCTGCGCGTCGGTGACCGCATTTTGACCCGTGGGTACGGCTACCAGCCCGTTCGGTGGATCGGCACCCGCGTGCTTGATTCTATCGAATTGACGCGTCATCCAAATTTGTACCCCGTCCGCATCACCGCAGGCGCGCTTGGCGATGGTTTGCCCAACAAAGATCTTTTGGTTTCGCCGCAGCACCGGATGGTCGTAGGCGGCCCGCAAACACAATTGCTGTTTGGATTCGAGGAATGTCTGGTCGCTGCAAAGCATCTGATTGATGAAACTTCGGTCCTTGCAGAGCGGGATATCAGCCGCGTGGAATATTTTCACCTGTTGTTTGACAGTCATCAGATCGTTTTTGCCAACGGTGCTCCAAGCGAAAGTCTTTATCCCGGCGAAATGACGATGGAGGCCCTAAACCGTGACGCCGTCGCAGAGCTGTACACGCTGTTCCCCGAACTGAAACATGGCGTCCCACGCGAGGTCAGAACCGCGTTGCCGGTGCTAAAACCTTTTGAAGCCAAAGTATTTCGCTCGTTCTAGGCAAGGTATGGCCCCACCAAAACGCGGTGCGAAATTGAGTGGGTTCAAAACAATCAATCGCTTGCAAATATCGCGCAGCCGGGACTCGCATTTCGTGTCGCCGGTGGTTATGTTCGCGTGCCTATGCAGCATCGCTTTGAGACATGACAGATCAACCCGCAGACAATCCCGAGTACCGCGTTTTGGCGCGCAAGTACCGCCCGGCCACCTTTGACGCGCTGCTGGGTCAGGATGCCATGGTGAGGATTCTGAAAAATGCGTTTGAAGCCGACCGCATCGCCCATGCCTTTATATTGACGGGGGTGCGTGGAGTCGGAAAAACCACAACGGCGCGGATCATCGCCAAGGGCCTGAATTGTGTCGGCAAGGACGGGAAAGGCGGGGCCACCATTGATCCCTGCGGAGAATGCGAGCCGTGCCTCGCCATCGCACAAGGCCGCCACGTCGATGTGCTGGAAATGGATGCGGCGTCGCGCACTGGTGTCAACGACATTCGCGAGATCATCGATTCTGTGCATTACCGCGCCGCCTCGGCGCGCTACAAAATCTACGTCATCGACGAAGTCCACATGTTGTCGACCAGCGCGTTCAATGCGCTGCTCAAAACACTGGAAGAACCGCCCGCGCACGTTAAGTTCATCTTTGCCACCACTGAAATCCGCAAAATTCCGGTGACGGTTCTATCGCGCTGTCAGCGTTTTGATTTGCGCCGGATCGAACCGGACGTCATGATCAAAAATCTGCAACGTATTTCCAAATTGGAAAATGCCAAAGTATCCAAAGAAGGCTTGGCACTGATTACGCGCGCCGCCGAAGGGTCGGTGCGCGATGCGCTTTCGCTTCTGGATCAGGCAATAGCGCATGGCGGTGGTGAAACTTCTGCTGCGCAGGTGCGCGCCATGTTGGGGCTGGCGGATCGTGGTCGCGTGCTGGATTTGTTTGATCTGATCATGCAGGGCGATGCTGCAGGGGCTTTGGCAGAATTATCGGCACAATACTCTGAAGGAGCCGACCCGATGGCGGTTCTGCGCGATCTGGCCGAAATTACCCATTGGACGTCGGTGATCAAAATCAATGCTGACGCGGCCTCTGATCCCGCCATCGGCCCGGAAGAGCAAAAACGCGGTATGAAAATGGCCGCCGAACTGCCCATGCGTGTGCTGTCGCGGATGTGGCAGATGCTGCTGCGATCGCTGGAAGACGTGGCCGCTGCGCCCAACGCCATGATGGCGGCGGAAATGTCGGTCATCCGCCTGACGCATGTGGCCGAACTGCCGACCCCTGCCGATTTGATCAAGAGCCTCGATGACCCTGCCGACCCTGTGCCGCCATCCGGAGGCGGCAAACCAACCGCTTCACGCCCGACCATACAAACCGAGCACCCTGCGCCCGGCCCGGCCCCTGTCAGCGGTGGCGGAGGTGGCGTTACAGCGTTGGCTGTTCAGCCAGCAACCCAACCGGGGCTGGCCAGATTTGCGACTTTCGCACAGGTCGCTGATCTGATCCGTGCCAACCGCGATATGAAATTGCTGGTCGAAGTCGAAGACCACCTGCGGCTGGCAAAATACAGCCCCGGGCGCATCGAGTTTGAGATGACCGCGTCTGCGCCCAAAGATCTGGCGCCGCGCCTTGCCAGTCGTCTGCAAAGCTGGACCGGTGTGCGCTGGTTTGTTTCGGTCGTCACCGAAGGCGGCGGGCAAACGTTGGGAGAGTTAAACTTAGCAAAGCGGAACGACCTGCACGCGCTGGCGGCGGCGCACCCAATGGTTCAGGCGGTCATGCAGGCGTTTACCGGCGCGGAAATCCGCGACATCAAGACCAGCGACGATACAGACAACGCGGCGCTGGACCCTGTCGAGCCTGAAGACGAGGACGACTGGGATCCGTTTGAACGTGATTAAGAAAAGGAAAAACAATGCTTAAAGGTTTAGGCGGGCTTGGCGATATGGCCAAAATCATGAAACAGGCCAAGGAAATGCAATCCAAAATGGCGGACGTGCAAGCGGGACTGGAAACGATCGAAGTTGCCGGTGAATCCGGTGCGGGATTGGTCAAGGCCACAGCCAATGCCAAAGGCGAGCTGAAATCATTATCGATCGATCCTGGCCTGTTCAAACCCGACGACCGCGAAGTGGTCGAAGATCTGATTTTGGCGGCGATCAAAGATGTCCTGTCCAAGGCGAACGCGCGTCAGCAACAGGAAATGGGTTCCCTGACCGAAGGGCTGAACCTGCCTCCGGGTATGAAACTTCCGTTTTGACCGGTCCCGACAGCGACATAGACAACCTGATAGCGCTAATGGCGCGCTTGCCGGGGCTTGGGCCGCGTTCGGCGCGCCGTGCGGTTTTGCATCTGATCAAGAAACGCGGGCGGTTGATGGATCCTTTGGCCAGCGCCCTGCAGCGTGTTGCGACGACCGCACGCGAATGTGTCAGTTGCGGCAATATCGGTCTGTCAGAAACCTGCGAGATTTGCCTCAGCGATAAACGCGCGACGGGGCAGATTTGCGTCGTCGAAGACGTTGCCGATCTTTGGGCCATGGAGCGCGCCGCTGTTTTTGGCGGGCGCTATCACGTGCTGGGCGGGGTTTTGTCCGCACTTGATAATGTAACGCCAGACGATCTTTGTATTCCCCGTCTCGTTGCAAGGACGGCGGACGAACACATATCCGAGGTCATTCTGGCGTTGAACGCCACGGTCGACGGGCAAACCACGGCCCATTACATCGCCGATCAGCTAGAGCATCTTGGCGTTACAGTCACGACTCTGGCGCAGGGCGTGCCCATTGGTGGCGAGCTTGACTATCTGGATGACGGCACAATTTCGACGGCTTTGAAGGCACGCAAGGCACTTTAAGGGCGCGTCGCCAGCAGAAATTCGAAACCAATTGACACGCAAGACAACAGCATTCAGAATCCGGTTGTATACCAACGATTTAGCTGCTCACCTGTCAAAATGGCCTATCACCGCCCCTGCGATATCGAAGACGCGCTGGCTCTTATGAGTCGGGGTGATATGCGGGTTATTGCCGGCGGTACGGATGTTATGGCGGCCACTGCCGCCCCCGGTGTGACAGGCGATACCGTCGATATCACTGGCCTGGACACGCTGAAGGGCATTTCGCAAACGCCGTCCGGCTGGGCCATCGGCGCGGCCACAACGTGGAGCGATATTGCACGCACCGATTTGCCCCCTGCGTTCAAGGCGTTGCAAATGGCGGCACTACAGGTTGGTGGATGGCAAATACAAAATGCCGGAACCATAGCCGGTAATATCTGTAACGCCTCACCTGCCGCCGACGGGGTACCGGCGCTATTGGTTATGGACGCCGCGGTTGAACTGCGCGGGGAAAACGGCACGCGGCGGGTGCCGCTGGCAGAATTCATCACCGGAGTGCGCCAAACGAATTTGAAGCGCGCTGAATTGGTAACCGCCGTGCATATCCCAGCCAACAGCATCAATGGGACCTCGGTTTTCAGCAAACTTGGCGCGCGCGCGTATCTTGTCATTTCGGTGTGTATGGTGGCAATTCGGATTGACGTTCAAAACGGTGAAATCTCCGACGCGGCGATAGCGGTGGGCGCGTGCAGCCCGGTGGCCGCGCGGCTGACCGGTGTCGAAAATTATCTGATCGGCAAACGATTGATTGCGTTGGACGGGCTGGCCCATGCCGTCGCACAGGACATCAAGCAGTATCTGGCGCCAATTTCGGATGTACGCGCCGATACCGCCTATCGCAAACACACCGCCAGCGAATTGATCCTGCGCTGCCTGCGCGGTTTTGCAGAGCGGGCACTGACGTGAGCGCCTTGTCGGTCAACGGTGTCGATCACACCGTTCCCGATGCGCCGGGCCGGCGACTGAGCGAAGTGCTTCGCAGTGATCTGAATTTTCTTGGCACCAAAGTCGGCTGCGATGCCGGCGATTGCGGTGCGTGTACGGTCTTGCTGGACGGCGCGCCGGTCTGCGCCTGTCTGACCACCTTACAGCAGGTGGCCGGGCGCGATGTGACGACGATCGAAGGATTGTCTAACGGCACATTGAGCAAATTGCAGCAGTCTTTCCTGCGTCACGGCGCGGCCCAATGCGGGATTTGCACGCCCGGGATGTTGATGGCGGCAACGGCGTTGCTGCGCGACGTCCCACACCCAAAACCGCAGCAGGTCAAAGACGCTCTGGGCGGGGTTCTGTGCCGCTGCACCGGCTATACCAAGATAATTGCAGCGGTTTGCGATGCCAACGCGCCACCGCAACCGGCAATTGAAACCGCCGTTGGGGCCGCTGTCGGAATGCGCGTGCAGCGGCTGGACGGAACCCCCAAAGTGGACGGCTCCGAAGTGTTCGGGGCCGACAGGCTACCTGCCGACGCGCTGGGCGTCATTGCGATACGATCGCCCCACGACCGCGCCGATTTTGCTTTTGGCGATCTGACGGCTTTCCTAACCGCGCACTCTGGAATCGCCGCAATATTGACCGCAAAAGACATCGCCGGAACAAACTGTTACGGCGTCATCCCGCCGTTTGCCGATCAACCGGCCATCTCCTCTGAAACCGTTCGATTCAAGGGCGAGGTTGTCGCAATAATCGTAGGTGATCCAACCGGGCTTGAACGGCTTGATCCGGCGGATTTTCCTGTGGAATGGACGCCGCTTGAGTCCGTTATGGATACTGAAGTCGCGCTGCAACCCAACGCACCGCTTTTGCATGAAAACCGGCCTCAAAATATCCTGACCAGCGGGTTGGTGCGGCGCGGCGACGCCGAGGCGGCGCTGAATGCCGCTGCGTTTACAGCGCAGGGGTCTGTCCAAACCGCCTATGTCGAACACGCCTATATCGAACCCGAGGCGGGGCTGGCGTGGATCGACGGCGATGTTCTGAATATTCAGGCCTGCACGCAGGCACCGATCATGGACCGCGACGATACCGCCAGGATACTTGGGCTTGCGCCCGACAAGGTGCGTATTATTCCGTCGGCAACCGGTGGCGGCTTTGGTGCCAAGCTCGACTTGTCGTTGCAGCCGCTGATCGGGCTGGCAGCGCTGAAAACCGGGCGACCGTGCCGGATGGTGTATTCGCGCCGGGAATCGATGGTGACGACCACCAAGCGTCATCCGTCGATCGCAACGGCGCGGGCCGGGTGCGACGCCAGGGGCCGTATCACGGCGCTGCATTACGATGGTGATTACAACACTGGCGCGTATGCATCGTGGGGACCGACGGTTTCGGGACGCGTTCCCGTCCACGCTTCGGGGCCTTACCGCGTCCCCAACATTTATGCCCGCGCCCGTGCCATTCACACCAACGGGCCAATATCGGGGGCATTTCGTGGCTTTGGAGTGCCTCAGGTCGCGATCATGCAGGAAATGTTGTTTGAAGATCTGGCGCAGGCCACGGGTATCGATCCGCTGGAATTTCGGCGTATCAATGCATTTGTCGACGGCGACATGACTGCCACCGGGCAGAAACTGAACGCGGTCGGGATCGTTGAATGTCTTAAGGCGTTGCAACCCCATTGGGGCCGCGCTCGCGCGGCGGCGGTTGACTGGAACGCCTCCAACACAGTGGTCAAACGCGGTGTCGGAATAGCAAGCTGCTGGTACGGCTGCGGCAATACCGGCCTGTCCAATCCTTCGACCATTCGTGCGGGGATTACAGCGGATGGCCGGATCGTGCTGCATCAGGGCGCGACCGACATCGGACAGGGATCCAATACGGTGATCGCGCAGATATTCGCCGATGCAGCGGGTCTGCCGATTGCCGATATCCGCCTGATCGGCCCCGACACGTTTTTGACACCCGATTGCGGGAAAACCTCGGCGTCGCGCCAGACATTTATCACCGGCAAGGCCGCCGAACTGGCCGGAAAATCGCTGCGCGCCACGATATTGCGGCTGTCAAATATGGGTGACAGCGCAAAGCTGTCGATCGAAGGCACGTCGCTGGTTGTGCGCAGCCTAGGCGCGGCCAGCAGGCTTGAATTGTCAGAAATGCCGCCTGACCAGTATGGGTATTCCATATCAGCCGAAGAAACCTATGACCCTCCCACAACCGGGCTGGACGAAAACGGACAGGGCGTGCCTTACGCGGTGTATGGATACGGCGCACAAATGGTTGAACTTGATGTCGATACTGGTTTGGGCACGGTCAATATCCGGCACATCGTAGCGGCGCATGATCTGGGCCGTGTGATCAACCCGACGCTGGCCGAGGGACAAATCGAGGGCGGGATCGCGCAGGGCATCGGGCTGGCACTGATGGAAGAGTATATCCCCGGCCGCACTGAAAATCTGCATGACTACCTGATCCCGACGTTCGGCGACATTCCGGACATTACGCCGATCTTCATAGAAAAGGCCGACCCCGAAGGGCCGTTCGGAGCGCGCGGCCTGGGAGAACACGTTCTGATCCCCACGGCACCTGCCATTCTGAATGCCATTCGCCATGCGTGCGGCGCACGCATAACCGCCTTGCCCGCGCTGCCATATCGCGTGTTGCAGGCCATACATGAGGCGCACAATGGGTGAAAAAAGCGTTAAAATCCGCTGCGACGCCTGCCCCGTTATGTGCTACGTTGCCGAGGGGCGGACAGGTGCCTGTGACCGCTACGCCAACGAAAACGGCAAGATCATCCGCTGCGATCCCCTGACGATTTTGGATAGCCGCATTGCGGCCGGGGATGAGATTAAGCCGTTTCTGGGGGCCGACTGGCAGGACAGTCTGGCGCAAGCAGGCACCACAAATGTCACCGCGATCGGCGCGGGCACCACCTATCCCGATTTTAAGCCTGCACCTTTCATCGTGTCGCAGCAGATCGACGGGGCCGATATGGTGACCGTGGTTACCGAGGCAATTTTTTCCTATTGCGGTGCCAAGGTCAAAATCGACACCGACCGGCATGTTGGCGCCGAGGCCGCGCCGGTGCGCGTAATGGGCGAATCAATTGGTCATGTGATGACGGGCGAATACGGATCACAAATGATGTCGCTGGGCGGCGTCGACCACCTGACTGGCGGCTCCAAACCCGAGGGGCGCGCAACCTGCGATGCACTGATGCGGCTGTGTAACGGCGCGGCGGTCGAAATGACCGTCGATGACGGCGTTTCCGTGACGGTACAGGCGGGGGCGGCGCCGCTGATCGATGGCAAACCCGAGGAACGGATGCGGGTCGGTTGTGGTTCAGCCACCATCGGCATGTTCGCGGCGCAGTGGCGCGGTCTGGTTGACGAGGTGGTCGTGGTCGATGACCATATCACCGGTGTTGTGTCTGAACATCAGGCGGGCAAAGTCATCGGCTGGCAAAGCACGGGTATCAAGATACTGGGGCGCCGTTCCACACCGGGGCGGTATTTTCAGGTGGCACAGCCGGGACTGGGCTGGGGCGGTACCAATATCGACGATCCGCTCGACATCCTTGGCGACTGGAACGCCAAAAAAGGCGCAAGGCCCGGACTGCGGCTGATGATGGTGTCAACGACAGGCGAGCAATTTGCCTATTTCGTTCTGGACCGCGACTTGCAACCGGTGGCGCACCCCCTGCCCGACAGGCTGATGAAATCGGTGCGGCTGATCGACGAGAACTGCGAGCCGGCGCTGTGTTCGGTGATGTTCATGGGAGGAGCAGGCGGGTCGCTGCGCGCCGGAGTGACCGAAAATCCGGTACGGCTGACGCGGTCGGTGCGCGCAGGTGCAACCCGCGTCACCTGCGGTGGGGCACCTGTGTTTATCTGGCCCGGTGGCGGCATAACCCTGATGGTGGACGTGCTGAAAATGCCGCAAATGTCGTTTGGCTATGTGCCGACGCCCGCCGTGGTTGCCCCGCTGGAATTCACCATGTCACGGCAGGAATATGCGGCGCTTGGCGGGCATCTCGACAGCATTAGATCGGTCGGGGATATTTTGGAAAAAGGCGGCGAATACGGGCGTGATATCCGTGCCATCGGGCCGCTTTCATGATCGGGCCGCAAACCAATTGGCTAACGGGTGGACGGCTGCACCTGAACCACGGGCCGATCGATCTTATTATCAAGATTTGGGGGGGCGATAGCGCGCAGGCCTACACGCAGGCAGTGGCACGTTTTGCGTCGGTTCTCGACGAACTGGTGTCCGAGCTGCCCGCTCTGCGCAGGCCTTTGACCGGCAGCCGTTTTGACGGCACCGTCGCTGAACGTATGGCCGCCGCCGTCTGTCCTTTTGGCAAAGCGCTCTTTGTGACGCCCATGGCAGCCGTGGCAGGTGCAGTCGCCGACGAGATTTGCACAGCCCTGAGCGCAGGCACAGATATCGGCAAAGCCTATGTCAACAATGGCGGCGATATCGCGGTTTATTTGCAGGGACACGCGCGACTGGACGCCGGGATTTTTGGTGGCGGCCATTTGGGCAACGTCACACTTACAGGCGCGCAACCCGTGCGCGGGCTGGCGACATCGGGGTGGCGCGGGCGCAGTCACTCGCTGGGCATCGCCGACACAGTGACTGTTTTGGCCACGACCGCAGCCGCGGCAGATGTGGCCGCGACGCTTATCGCCAACGCGGTGGATGTGCCTTCCCACCCCAATATCGTCCGGCAGGCCGCCAACGAACTGTCACCGGACAGCGATCTGGGCGCGCGACCGGTAACGGTTGATGTGGGCGCGCTGCTGCCGCAAGAAATCGACCGGGCGCTTGACGCCGGTGCCAATGCCGCTCAGGCCATGCGCGCGCAGGGGCACATAATTGCCGCCGCGTTGTTTCTTGGCGATGCCCACCGCATTGTCGGCGCAAAACATTTCCCCGGCAGTCACAAAGGACCAACAAATGCACGACTTCAAACTGCGTAAGACTGCGATCTTTATTGAGGACATTCACCACGACGGTGGACCCGAGGCTGCAACACCGCGTGCGCGGGGTGCAATTGTCGCGCTGGTCAACAACCCTTTCGCGGGCAGGCACCACGATGATCTTGAAAACGCCATGGACGATCTTAAACCGCTTGGGCTTGCTATGACCGATAAACTGATTGCGGCCATGGGCGGCGTTGAGGGCATCGATGGTTACGGCAAGGCGGCGCTGGTTGGCGAAGCCGGAGAGCTGGAGCACACCGCCATGTGGCACGTGCCGGGCGGATATTCCATGCGCGAACGTTTGGGAGAGGCGCGCGCCATCGTACCGTCATCCATGAAAGTCGGCGGCGTCGGCACCCGCATCGATGTCCCGCTTGGCCACATCAACGCGGCCTACGTACGCAGCCACTTTGATGCAATCGAGGTCGGCGTGCCGGACGGCCCCAAAGCCAATGAGTTATTGCTTGCGCTGGCCATGACCAGAGGTCCGCGCATCCATGCGCGCGTAGGTGGGTTGCAGGTATCGGACATTTCAAAAAATGACGGGTTGCGTTAAGCCGAGCCGCCGAACGACGATAAATGACTGGGCGCAATTCCAAGTGAACCCAGCGCGGCGCGCCATTTGTCGTGATCGCCCTGCGAAAAAACCAGATCATAAGACGCGTCGCAGGTCAGCCAGCCGTTGGCCTGAATTTCGTCTTCCAACTGGCCCGGCCCCCAACCGGCGTATCCCAGCGCCAACAGGCACGAATCTGGTCCGTCACCGTTGGAGATATCTTCAAGAATATCCAGCGTCGCCGTCATCCCGAATCCGCCGGCAACGTCCAAAGTCGTTTCCTCGGTCGCGTAATCGGGAGAATGCAGAACAAATCCGCGCCCGTGTTCGACAGGACCGCCGAAATGGACACGAATTTCGCGAGCGGTGTCGTTGGGGGTGATGTCGAGCTGCTCCAGTAAATCGGTAAATCGCAAATCCGGCGCGGGTTTGTTGACGATCAACCCCATCGCACCCTCGTCTGAATGGGCGCACAGAAATATCACGCTGCGTTCGAACCGCATGTCGCCCATAGACGGCATCGCGATCAGCAGTTTTCCTTCCAGATGGTGAGTGTCGGACTGTGTACTCATGGGTCATAGATGCCCCCGCGCACTGCGTGATTCAAGGTCCATCTTTATCCGTAACAACATTCGCCAATTTGTGATTTCTGATTTACCAGTGATCTGACTATGGTGGGCAGAGCAAAAACTTTGGGCAGACACATGAAATTCCTTTTGGCTGTTCTAAGCAGTTTGGCGGTGCAGATCGCCTCTGGACCAGCAGACGCGCAGAACCGTGCCGAAGATCTCGCAGACATCGTAGAATTTGAGCTGCTCTCAGGTTGGCGGCAGCCGAACGGCACCCATATGGCGGCGCTGCGGCTGGACATGGAACCGGGTTGGAACACCTACTGGCGCGTGCCGGGCGAAACAGGTACGCCGCCACATTTCGGCTGGCTGGGTTCGGAAAACCTGAGAGACGTCACAGTGCACTGGCCGCGCCCACAGATATTTTCAAAATATGGCTACAGGATTCTGGGTTACAAGAACGAGCTTATTCTGCCTCTCGAATTCGTGCCGGTTGACTCCAACGACAGCGTGCAGGTGCGCGGGCAGATCGAACTGGGTATTTGCAGCGATATTTGCGTGCCCGTAACTTTTGATCTTAGCGCGGAATTGAAAAGCAGCGACCGCCGCAAACACGAAAAAATAGTGCGCGCACTGGCCACCACGGCGCGCAGCGCAAAATCGCACGGTTTGCGCGCCGTGCGCTGTTCTCTGACACCAGCCAAAAACGGCTTTACCGTGACAGCGCGGATCGACATGCCCCCTGTTTCAGGCGGAGACGAAATAGCCGTGCTGGAAATGGACAATCCCGACGTATGGTTTTCAGACGCCAAATCCAGCCGCGACGGCCGCGATCTGACGGTTGTAAGCCGGTTGGTCAACTACGGTGGCGGCGCGATGGTCGTGGACCGTTCCAAAATTCGCATCACTGTGTTTGGGCAGTCCGGATCGGTGGAAATCAATGGCTGCCCCGGCGGCTAACGCCGTTTGGCCAATTTGAACACGCCCGCCGACACCGCCAGCGCCGCAGCACAAATAAACGCCATGCCAGCGATGAATACTATTGTCACCTGTATCTGTCCCGGAATGTTATTCAAAGGCGAAATCACGCGCGCCAATGGCGCAAACACCTGTTCGCGCATGACGAAATAACCGATTGTCACGCCAAACAGACCCGCCCCCGCCAACGCCGCCCCAGCCACGATCAGCCGTTGCGCTGTTGCTTTGTGGCGACCCGCCAGGATGCGCCGAAGTCCTTTGATCCGCTTGGATAAATCGCTTTGCATAGCCAACAGCGACGGCACCACCAACAGCACCAGTACCAGCCCAAAGCCAAGCCCGTAACAGAGCGTAATCACCGTCGGTTTCAAAAACTGAGCTTGCCTTGAAGTTTCAAACAACAGCGGCGTCAGGCCCAGCACCGTTGTCAGCGTGGTTAGCAATACGGGACGCAAACGATCCGCCGCGCCGTCTCTGATCGCGGTGATCATGTCTCGATCTTCGGCGTATTCATCGATGGTACTGACCAACACGATTGAATCGTTGATAATGATCCCGGTCATCCCGATCAGGCCCACAACCGTAAAGATCGACAGCGGCACATCCCACGCGGCGTGGCCGTAAATGGTTCCCACCAAGCCAAAGGGAATTACTGCCATGACCACAATGGGGCGTGTCCAGCTGGAAAAAATCCACGCCAGCGTCAGGTAAATGCCGATCAGACATAAAATAAAGCCCAGCTTGGCGTCATTCAGGAAACTGCTTTCTTGTTCCGACAGGCCCGCCATACGAAAGCCCACGCCAAAATCACGTTCGATTTGCGGCAATAACGTATCGCGTAAACTGTTGGATATTTCTTGCGCGCGTGCCGGATCGTCTTCGGAAATATCGCCGGTGACGGAAATAACCCGCAACCCGTTTTCACGTAGCACCGTGGAAAATCCGATGCGATTCGACACGGTGACGATATCGGCCAGCGGGACATAATCGCCCGATTTGGTACGCATCATCGTGCGGTCAAGAAAATCGGCGTTAAGCGCGTCGTCGGGCAGTTCGACCCTGATATCCGCCGAGCGCGTCCCCAGCGGATAACTGGCCGCTGTGATGCCGTTCAGTCGGGCGCGCAGAATACGGCCAATGCCGTCGATAGTAAAACCAAGCGCCTGTCCCTGCGATGTAAGATCAAGGATCAATTCGTCTTTGTCGAATGCCAGATCATCCTGAAGCGAGGACACTTCGGGGTTTTTCGCCAACGCGGTTTTCAGGCTTTCCGAGGCGGCTTTTAACACCTCGGCGCTGGCGCCAAACAATTGCACGTCAATCGAGTCGCCACCGGGACCTGATCGCCACCCCCTAAAACTGAGCGTCTCCAATAGCGGATGGCGTTTGACCGTATCCTGTAGTTCGCCAAGGAACTGAAAGCTTGAATAGGGCCTTTCGTCCGCGTCGATCAGTTCGATCGATATTGCGCCCAGCAATTCTTTGTCCTTGGTCTCTTGTCCCGACAGACCCCGCCCGGCGGTGCCGCCCACTTCGGCGATGACAAACTCGACCGGATTGGTGCCAAACTCTGCAGCGTATTTCTTGCCCAGATCATCGGTGGCACGCTGCAATTCACGCATCATTGCCAATGTATCGTCACGGCCCGCCCCGGGGAGCATGGCGAAATTGCCGGTGATCGAGCCACGTTCGGGCGCATTAAAAAACCGCCATTTAACGTCGCCACTGATGAACAGGTTGATTTGCGATACCAGAATAACAATAATCGCCGCCATCACCGGATAGCGGAACACCACCACCCACCCCATGAGCGGGTGAAAAATACGGGCGCGAAACCACGTAAAACCGATGTTAAACATGCGGCTGGGCAGGTCATACCACCGGCGCTTGCCCACCGTGGCCAGCGCGTGGCTCATGTGATGCGGCAGGATCAGAAAACATTCCATCAGCGACGCCATCAGGACCACAATGACCGTAAAGGGAATATCGGCGATCAGTGCGCCGAAGCGTCCCGATACGGCTGTGAGTGCAAAAAATGCGATGACCGTGGTGATGGTGGCCGAAAACACCGGCGACGCCATGCGGCGTGCGGCATTGATTGCTGCTTCCTGTGGTCGCTCGCCCAGACGCCGCGCGCGAAAATCGGCGTGCTCTCCGACGACAATCGCGTCGTCAACCACGATGCCCAGCGTAATGATCAGCGCAAACAGGGAAATCATGTTGATGGTCAGGCCAAAAACATACATGAACCCGATCGCCGCCAAAAGCGCCACCGGAATACCCGCCGCCACCCAAAAAGCGGTGCGCGCGTTCAGAAAAAGAAACAGCAGCCCGACCACGAGCAACAGCCCCAGCGCGGCGTTATCGAGCAGAATTTCAAGACGGTCAGAAATCGCTTCGGCGCGGGTTCGGATCAGATCGATGCTGACGCCTTCGGGCAGAGTCAGTTCCATCTCGTCGGCAACTTTTTGCACGCTGGCTTGCAGCCCGATCGCATCACCCTTGTTTGACCGGTCAATGCGAATTGAAATCGCCGGATTTTCCCCCACGAAATAGCTGCGGTTTCGCGTCACGCCGTTGACGCGCACCTGCCCGATGTCGCGCACCAAAAGTTTTGATCCGTCGATATTTGAACGCACCACAATATCGCCGATCTCGTCGGCGGAACGTTTGGCGCTGCCCGTGCGCACGCGTGCCGCACCACCGGCCACGTCGCCGGCAGGATCGGTGTCGGCCTCTGCGGCGATGGCATCGGCGATCTGGCGCAGCGATATGTTGTGACGGATCAGTGAAACTTCGGAAATTTCGACAATCGTTTCGGGGGCGGAAATTCCGCGTATGCGGCTGCGGGTGACGCCTTCGCGAAACAGTTGCGCTACAAATTCATCGGCAAACCGTGCCAGCTGTTCTGAAGACACCGGACCAGTAATCACAACATCGGTGACGCGGTCGTGCCAGGCCCCGCGCCGCACGACCGGTGTGTCAGCCTCTGCCGGCAGTCCGACAACGCTGTCGACCGCAGCCTTGACGTCTTCGGCGGCACGCGCCATGTCCCAATCCGGAAGAAATTCCAACCGGATACGAGCGCTGCCTTCACGCGCGGTGGAGTTTGCCGTTTCGACGCCTTCGACCGCCAACAGAGCGGGTTCAAGCAATTGCACGATTCCGTTGTCTACATCGCTGGGTCCGGCGCCCTGCCATTTTACACTGACCGTGACCCGATCAATGATGATATCGGGGAAAAACTGCGACCTGATCTTGGTGCTGGCCAATAGTCCCAGTGCGATCATCAGCACCATGATCAGATTGGCCAATGTTCGGTGGCGGGTGAAATACCCCAATACGCCGCCGATTTCGCCGGATTTTATGCGCTTATAGGCCACGTCAGCCGCCCATGCGCGCTTCGATGCGTTCGACCATTCGCACGGGCACCTTGGGTTGGTTCAACCGCCCCAGTACACGGTCCTTGACGGCCTGCGGCATCACTGGATTGGCTTCGATAAAGGCGACCAATTTGGCGCGACGTTCAGCCGTCAGTTCGACCATTTCGGGGTCTTCGGGCGCGGCGTCAGCGTCGTTGCGCAGGGGTTTGACGCGAATCCCTTCGCCCAGAAGCGGCGAGCGCGCCACCACGATTTCGCGTCCCAAAATAGCGTCAGCGCGCACAATCAGATCGTCCTTTTGTTTACGCAACACCGTGACTTCGGCTTCCTGCAGGCGGTCACTGTCGCCCAGAACCAGCACCGTGCCCTGTGCGTTCACCGCCAAAGCAGGCAACACCACAACGCCCGTCAGCGCCGGTTCAACTATCGACACGGTCACGAAATCTCCGGGGCGCAGGGCCGCTGTCTGATCCGGCGGAAGGCGGGCAAAAATTTTGCGACCGGTTAAACCGTCACCCACTTCTGCGCCCACGCGGTCAATTGTGCCGGTGGCGGTATATTCCGCGCCCAGAAGATCCAGCGAAATGACCACGGGTCGCCGTACCAGTTTACCGCCGCTGTCGATCAGCCGGGTAAAATGGGCGTTCGATATGCGAAACGACGCCTCCAGCGCCGTGGGATCGATCAGCGCGCCCAGTTTTTCGTTTGGGCTGACCAACCCGCCGCGCACAGCGTTGACGCCGCTAAGTACACCGTCAAATTTCGCCAGAACCACTGTATCGGCCAGCCGTCTCTGGGCTTCTTTCAAGCGGATTTCGCGACGATCAAGTTGGGTTAGCGCGCGGTTGATCCGTGCATTGGCCTGCGCCAGCGCTTTGCGTTTGCCTAAAATGCCCTGCTCTGCCGACGACAAGGCCAGCGTCGCTGTCTCCACGGCGGTATCGGTGCCTGCGCCACGTTCCAGCAGATCCTGTCGGCGTTTGAGTGCAGTTTCACGCAGTTGTGCCTGCTGCCTTGCGGCTTTTAATTCGTCTTCGGCCAGCGTCAGGTCGTTGTTGGCCTCTTTTTTTTCGGCCAGCGCTTCGGTTAATTCGGTCTGCGCTACATCCAGCGCAGATTGCGCATCGGCGGGGTCAAGGCGCAGCAACAGTTCGCCGGTTTTCACCTGACCGCCGTCAACGAAATTTTCTGACAATTCGACAATAGTACCGCCGCGCGGAGCGCGCAGATCAAGCCGTCGGCGGCTTTGCACCTCGCCAAAGGTCGCGATGATCGGCTCCACGGTAACCTTTTGCGCAGTGATCACGTTAACGGCAAAAATGCGTTCGCGCGCGGGGCGGTTTTTCTTTTCCTTGGACAGGCTGTCCTGAACCGTGGAAAAGATTGACTGTCCTGCGAACGCCAACAAACCAAGCGTCAAAGCCAGCAAAAACAGCCCCATAAGGGATCGCTGCATGAATCGCATAGATTCGGATCTCCGCATAGTCAGTGTGTTCAAATCAGTGACGCAGTCTAGCAGGCCCGCGCCGACAGTCCAATATACAGAACTTGAACGTTTTGTGAGCCTATTTCCGGCGCTGATTTTCGTTCAAACGTGGCATAATCTCCACAAAATTGCACGGCATTGTGCGGTAATCGAGCTGAAATTGCAAAATGTCGTCCCACGCATCGCGGCACGCACCGGGCGAGCCGGGCAAGGCGAACATATAAGTGCCCTGTGCCACGCCCGCGCAGGCGCGCGATTGCACCGCCGACATGCCGATTTTTGCCATGGAAATGTGCGTAAACGCAGTGGCAAATGCCGTGATTTCCTTATCATAAACGCTTTGGTGCGCCTCGACCGTCACGTCGCGCCCCGTCAGTCCGGTCCCGCCCGTTGACAAGACAACGTCGATGTTGGGATCGGCGCTCCAGTCGCGCAATTGTTGTGCGATGATCTTCTGATCGTCGTGCACGATCACCCGCTCCGCCAGCACATGCCCCGCGTGTTGCAAACGGTCAACCAAAGTCTGACCCGATTTATCGTCGTCAAGACTGCGGGTGTCCGATGTCGTCATTACTGCGATACGCAGGGCGATAAAGTCGCGATCAGGGTTTTGTTTCGGCATTAATGGTTTCCCTTCAGGCGCGCCTGTAGCGATAAAAGATCGGACCAGCTTTCGCGTTTGTTGGCGGGGGTACGCAGCAGGTTGGCGGGGTGAAACATAGGCAGGGTCGGCACGTTTTCGCATTCGACCCAACCGCCGCGCAGTTTTGTGATGCCGTGATACCCCAGCAACGCCATGCAGGCCGCATTGCCCATCAGCACCAGAAATTCCGGCTGCGCCAGCGCGATGTGTCGCCGCAGAAACGGCAGCATCATTGCTGTTTCCTCGGGGCGGGGGTCACGGTTTTGCGGTGGGCGCCACGGCAGCACGTTGGTGATGTATATCGATTTTGAAGGATCGGGAGCCGCACGCGACAGATCGATGGCGGCAAACATTTTGTCCAGCAATTGGCCCGCCGCCCCAACAAACGGCACACCCTGAATGTCCTCTTCGCGCCCGGGCGCTTCGCCGACAATCATCACGCGTGCCGCCGGATTTCCATCGGCAAAAACCAGACTGCGCGCACCTTTTTTAAGCGCGCAGCTTTCGAATCCCGCCAGCGCCGACTTCAACTCATTCAAGTCGCCGCATCGCGCCGCCAGCGACCTTGCGTGGTTAACCGCGTCATCGACGGTGATGTCTGCCCCTGTCGGTGCAGTCAGCGGTGCGCGTGGTGTCTTTTCCGCCGTCACCGCGCGCGGTTTTTGCGGTGGCGCGGCAACAGCCAAAGCATACCGATCAACCGGCGTGTCGCCAACGGCGTCGAAAACTCCGGATTCCACCTGCCAGTTCAGCGCTTTCAAAAGTTCCATTTGGTGAGCCGTTCGCGTCACTTTTGCCTCCTTAAAGTGCCGCCCAATTTACCCGCTGCCAAGCGGATTCGTAAATCCCTTGTTTGCGATGGCGCTGCGACCTATAAGGCGCGGCAGTAACCCTATATTGCAGCCCGATTTTTGGGGAGACCATGGGATTTTCAGCGCGTCATCTTCTGGGCATCGAACCTTTGTCGCGCGACGATATTCTGTCCATTATTGATCTTTCCGAAAACTACGTCACGCTGAACGCGGGCGACAAAAAACACGGCAGTGCGCTGGCCGGCAAGACCCAGATCAACATGTTTTTCGAAAATTCGACGCGCACTCAGGCGAGTTTCGAACTGGCGGGCAAACGTCTGGGCGCCGATGTGATGAACATGACGATGCAGGCCAGTTCGATCAAAAAGGGCGAAACGCTGATCGACACGGCGATGACACTGAACGCCATGCACCCCGATTTGCTGGTGGTGCGCCACCCGTCCTCGGGCGCGGCCGATTTGCTGGCCGAAAAAGTCAACTGCGCTGTGCTCAATGCCGGTGACGGGCGGCACGAACATCCCACACAAGCTTTGCTCGACGCACTGACCATCCGTCGCGCCAAGGGCCGACTTCACCGTCTGTCCATCGCGATTTGCGGCGATATCGCCCACAGCCGCGTGGCGCGTTCCAATATCATGCTTTTGGGAAAACTGGAAAACCGTTTGCGCTTGATTGGTCCGCGCACGCTGATGCCGCCTGGGATCGCCGAATTTGGCGTCGAAGTATTTGAAGACATGCGCGACGGCTTGAAAGACGTGGACGTGGTGATGATGCTGCGTCTGCAAAAGGAACGCATGCACGGCGCCTTTATCCCCTCGATGCGAGAATATTATCACCGCTGGGGACTGGACAGCGAAAAACTGAGCCACGCCAGTGCCGACGCAATCGTTATGCATCCCGGCCCAATGAACCGGGGCGTTGAAATCGATGGCACTCTGGCCGATGATATCAACCGTTCAGTCATTCAAAATCAGGTCGAAATGGGGGTGGCTGTGCGCATGGCGGCGATGGAACTTTTAGTACGCAGGAGTAATTCATGAGATCCGGCAAAGCGCCCCCCCGTGGCAAAACCGGTGATCCGTGGGCCGGTTTTCTTGATCCCGGCGAAACGATTCTCTGGCAGGGACGCCCCAATGGGAATCTTCGCTTCAAATGGGGCAATATCGCGATATCGGTTTTCGGCGTGTTCTTTTTCGGATTTGCTGTTCACTGGACCAATATGGCGGCCCAGACAGACGATTTTATCTTTCCGTTATTCGGCCTGCCGTTTATGGTGATTGGGGCCTATATGGTTGTGGGCGTACATTTTTTCGACGCCTACAAACGACGCAAAACCTTTTACACGCTGACCACTAAACGCGCATTTATCGCGACAGATGTGCTTTTCAAAAGCATGAAGTCTTTTCCGATTACCAAAGAAACCGATCTGGAATATCTGCCCGGACCCCCCGCGACCATTTATTTCGCAAGGCAAAAAAAACGCTCCAACAACGGCAGCTACCTTGTCCGTATTGGTTTTGAGCTTATCGAGGACGGCGAAGAGGTCTACCAACATTTTCATACGATTCAGCAGACGAACCCATGAGTATCCTATTTACAAATGCGCGTCTAATCGATCCTCAAAACCGTACGGAAACCGTGGGCTGGCTGCATATCGCGGGCGGTACAATCAACGCCATGGGAGCGGGAACAACCGATTTGGTTGCCACACGTACGATAGACTGTCACAGGCATTGTCTGGCCCCGGGTATCGTCGACATCGGCGTCAAAATCGGCGAACCCGGCGAACGGCACAAAGAAAGTTTCCGGACCGCACTTTTGGCCGCGGCCGCGGGTGGCGTGACCACTATGGTGACGCGGCCCGACACAATCCCCGCCATCGACACGCCCGAAAAACTGGAATTCGTGCTGAACCACGCGCGTGGAGAAACCCACGCACGTATCGTACCCATGGCTACGTTGACCATGGGACGCGCAGGACGCGAAATGGCCGAAATTGGTTTCCTGCAATCCGCCGGTGCCGCAGCGTTCAGCGACGGTGACGCCGTTTGCACGGACCCGCAGATATTTGCGCGGTGTCTGTCTTATGCGGTAGCAAACGGCGCATTGGTGATCGCGCATGTGCAGGATCCGGTGCTCAGTGACGGGGCTTGCGCGACCAGCGGCAAGCTGGCGACTAAACTGGGGCTGCCGGCCGTGTCCGCCATGGCCGAACGCATGGCGTTGGAACGCGATCTGGCGTTGGTCGAGATGACGTCGGCGCGCTATCACGCCGACCAGATATCGACGGCGGCAGCGCTTCCGGCGCTGAAACGGGCCAAAGACGCGGGGCTCGACGTGACCGCAGGCGTGTCGATCCACCATCTGACGCTAAACGAACTGGACATCGACGGTTATCGCACGTTTTTCAAAATCAAGCCGCCCCTGCGTGCCGAGGAAGACCGTCTGGCCGTGGTCGCGGCTCTGGCGTCCGGACTGATCGACATTGTCTCGAGCATGCACACACCGCAAGACGAAGAAAGCAAACGCCTGCCCTATGAAGAGGCCGCCAGCGGCGCTGTGGCACTGGAAACGTTTCTGCCTGCCGCGCTGCGTCTGGTGCACAACGGTGCCATTGATCTGCCGTCTCTGTTTGCAGCGCTGGCGCTTAATCCGGCCCGCCGGTTGGGGCTGGCGCAGGGGCGTCTCGAAGTGGGTGCGCCTGCCGATCTGATCGTATTCGATCTGGAGGCACCGTTCAAACTGGATCGCTTTACTTTGATGTCAAAATCGAAAAACACGCCGTTCGACGGGCAGGTCATGCAGGGCAAGGTGCTGAAAACGCTGGTTGGCGGCAATATCATATTTGAAAGCGAAACCACATGATCCCGGTGATTGAAACACCTGCCCTGACATTATTGTTCGTGGCGGTGCTGTCTTACGGGCTGGGTTCAATTCCATTTGGAGTCGTGGTTTCGCGCGCCATGGGGCTGGGAGACGTGCGCGCCATCGGTTCGGGTAATATTGGTGCCACCAACGTGCTGCGCACCGGCAGCAAGCCGGCGGCGTTTCTGACGTTGGCGTTTGATGCCGGTAAAGGGGCCTTTGCGGTATTGGTCAGTGCGAAAATGTTGGGCCCGGACGCCGCGCAGGTGGCAGGTCTGGCGGCGTTTGTCGGCCATATTTTTCCGGTCTGGCTGCGCTTTAGGGGCGGCAAGGGCATGGCAACCTTTTTGGGAGTGGTGTTGGCGCTGTCGTTCTGGGCCGGGCTGGCAGCCTGCGCGACATGGTTGGTGTTTGCGCTGATTTTTCGGATTTCATCTTTGGCGGCTTTGGCGGCAACGGTACTGGTGCCCGTTTGGCTGTTTGTCCTTGACCTGCACCAGCTGATCGGGTTGGCGGCAGTGTTGGCGCTGTTGGTAATTTTGCGCCACAAGGACAATATAAGCCGCCTGTTTGCAGGCACCGAGCCAAAGATCGGCACCGGCAAACAGTTGAAAGAACGACAATGACATTCGCACAATCGATCCGCACCTGTTTCAATAAGTATGCAACGTTTTCGGGGCGCGCGCCGCGTTCCGAGTTCTGGTGGTTCGCGCTGTTCTACCAGATGGGCAACGTCGTCATCGCTGAATTGCAGGGCGGAATAAACGCCGCCGCGCACGGTGATGTCAGCCTTCTGAGCACGGTTTTCGGGCTGTCTATGTTTCTGCCCTATCTGGCGGTGACGGTACGGCGGCTGCACGACACCGACCGCAGCGGTTGGTCGTGGCTGATCGCGTTGATCCCCCTGATCGGGATAATCGTGCTTATCCTGTGGCTGGCCGATGAGGGCGACGCCGCCCCCAATGGCTATGGACCGGACCCGCTTGGGGCATCGGATGATCGCGGGGCCGAAGGTGATGACAACGATCCTGACGACGGTAGCGGGCCGTCCGGCACTCCGCCACTGCGCAAATCGGACATACCGACGGTGCGGCGTTAGTCCTCTGCCGTGTTCATCCCAAAAGCGCGTGATAGAAAATGCCCGGGATTTTCAGCAGGCTGGGCTTTTGTTGAAACCGTGTCAGCGCAATCCCCAGCTGCCGGCCGCGCCTGTTGGTAACAAACCATGGCGGACGCGGCAACAACGCCAGCGAACCGCTCAGCACGCCGCGCGGAAACGGTCGGAAGGCTTTGGTCACGACGCTGCGTTCGGCTTTGTCGAACATCATCGTGTTATGGACCACGCCAAGACCGCTTTGAATATCGTCCAGCGTGTGCCCGGGGAAAGCACCCCAGGTCGTGCGCGTGGTCAGGAATCCCAAACCTGTCCAGGTGTTGATCCCGATAGCTCCGTATTTAAGTCGGCAAACCAGTGCTTCGAATTGTTTTTTGCCGATGGCGCGGATCGTTGCCGGATGGATTAGAATATTGGCGCCCAGGGTGCCGTACAGCCGGTCGTTGGCGTATTCGATCGCCGTTTGCAGGTAATTTGCTGCGTCCGAGCCGCCAACGTGGGTAACACTGAGCGCCGGAGCAAATACTTCGGTGGTTTCAATCGCGGATTTTTCCGGTATGCCAAACTGGGCCATGATCACGTTTTCAGAACCGCGTGCAATGCGCTTGGCGTTGGGCGTCGATTTTTCAAACGCCTGCTGGCGATCCGCCGCTCCGGGGTAATACAGCCCACGGCGCGGCGCTTTAGCGATAGTTTTCTCGATTTCCGCTACAAACTTGTCGCCCATATCCCAGTCTTCGGGCATGATAAGCACCTGACAGGCGATACAGTTGAACCCGGAATTATGCAGCTTTTGCGTTGCCACTTCTTCGGCCTGAAAGCGCAGGTCGGCCTGGCTCCACGGGCCGGGAACGACAATGGTCGGGCACACGGCACCCAGTTCCGACGTAATGGTTTTTTTCAATTTGGGCGCAGCGCTTTTGCGGTTTTTCTCAGCCTCGGCACCGGTCCCCCAGACGATCGCGTCGTGCGTAGCGACAGATCCGGTAATGTGGATATCGGTGACCAGACTGTTTTCGCATAAATAGGCACCAACGTCTGCGCCGCCTTTGACGATTTCAAGCGCCCCGGACTCGATCAACGGCGACAGGGCCTTGGTGATAAACGGTTCCAAATAATCGTTGACCGGATTGAGCTTGAGGATCACGACCTTGTGTTCGCCGATGGTTTTATTCAACACATCCAGAGGCGTGATCGCTGCAATGTTCCCGGCTCCCAGAACCAGTGCGATCTGACCCTTTCGGTCCTTTTCGGGGATGTCATAGGCGCTTGCGGTATTGCTGCCCAGATTGTCTGCGCTGACGCCGTCCTGCATCCAGACCTCGGCACGCACACCGCTGAACAACAAATAATCATAAAGCGATGTCGGCAGTACTTTGACCGCCAAATTGCCGTTCTGCAGTGTTCTTTTACCCAGTTTTTTAACGTGACGTTTGCCGCCCATATCGCGCAACGTTTCGGTTAAATGGTTGCACGCGTCCATAAGGGCAAACGGCCCCGAAATCCATTCTTCGCCTTCCAGCGATGAACCGGCTGGAATCATTTTCGCCTTATTGGCGGCGTTCGCCCAGTCTTTCGCGACTTCTCCGGTCAATCCGACGATCCGCTGTAAGATCTTCGTGCGGGACTCGACAGACGATTGCGCCCAACCCTCTGCGCTGGCGTGCAGCCGGTCAAGACATTGATCTATTTCAGGGAATTGGCCTTGTTCAACTTTTCTGGCCGTTGTCATGGTGAATTCTCCTTGCTCGATGGTGTCTGAGTCCCTTACCGAAACGCTGACCAATACAGGTCAAAACCATTTCCGCTTTCCGGCGATATTAAGGTGTGCTGTCTGATGTTTCGCGGTGCACACCCAGAGTAAATCCTAATTCGTTCTGCCCGACAACAGCCAGATTTAGTCGCAGGTAATTTCGAACGACAGGGTCCATGGCGTGCGTGCCACAAAACCCCGCAATATCTGGTGTTTGCGCTTGTTCTTGCCTATGCCAGTCCCTACATCAATTGGCATGTTACACTGGCTTCCTTTTGTCAAATCGGCCCCCGTGGTGTCCGTGGTGCGCCTGAACGGTGTAATCGCACCCGATGGTCGGTTGGGAGGAAGAGGTTTGAACGACGCCACACTTGCGCCGGTGCTTGAAAAGGCTTTTTCAAGGGGCAAACCCAAGGCCGTGGCGCTGGTGATCAATTCCCCGGGCGGTTCACCTGTTCAGTCGTCATTGATTGCGGCACGCATCCGTCGCCTCGCCGGCGAAAAATCCCTTCCGGTTTACGCGTTTGTCGAAGACGTAGCGGCGTCTGGCGGCTATTGGCTGGCGACCGCGGCCGATGAAATATATATCGACCCCAGTTCGATCGTCGGATCAATCGGGGTGATTTCCAGTTCTTTCGGATTTACCGGCCTGATGGAAAAGCAGGGCATCGAACGGCGTGTTCACACAGCGGGTAAAGACAAAAGCATGTTGGACCCGTTTCGCGCCGAGCGTCCTGCCGATGTCAAGCGGCTGAAATCGATCCAGTCGCAAATCCACGACAGTTTCATCAATCAGGTGACGGGTCGTCGCGGCGACCGCCTGAGCGGTGGCGATTTATTCACCGGTGAATTCTGGGTGGGTGACAAAGCCGTGAAGTTGGGGCTGGCCGACGGGATCGGACATTTGGTGCCGTTGATGAAAGAAAAATTCGGCGACAAAACCCGGTTCGCGGTTTTCGGTGCGCGTCGCTCTTTGTTCCGCCGCTTCAGCAGCCAGGTCACCGGCGAAATCATTGGATCAGCGGAAGATATTGGGCTTTGGGGACAGTACGGGTTGTAACCATGATCGTGAAAGCCGTCACATTATTTCTGATTGGTATCGGCGTTTTAGCTATGTTTGGACGGTTGCGCGCCCCGAGAATAGGCAATCCTTTGGGCAAATCGACCCTGAAGAAAAACAGAAAATGCAAAAAATGCGGCAGCTACATACTGGGATCCGGTCCCTGCGCCTGTTCGCACAGGAAAAAATAGCTGCGGCGCAGGGATTGCGATGGACATTGTTTTTACAATTCTTGGGCTGATTATCCTTCTTCTGGCGGGTGATTTACTGGTACGCGGGGCGGTAAATTTTGGCCTTCGGCTAGGTATTCCCACGCTGATCGTTTCGTTGACCATCGTTGCTTTTGGCACGTCTGCACCCGAGCTGCTGATCGCTATTCGCGCCGCGCTTGCAGGTTCGCCGGGCATTGTGCTGGGTAATGTCGTGGGATCAAACACCGCTAATATTCTTTTGGTTCTGGGTCTGCCTGCCCTGGTCGCCGGCATTTATTGCGCCGATTGCGACAGCCGCAAAACCTATGGATTTATGATGGGTGCAACGATTATTTTCATTGCGCTGAGTTTTTTGAGCCCGTTCGGATTTTGGCATGGTTTGATTCTGTTATCATTATTGAGCGCCATGCTGATCGAGGCTTTCGTATCGGCGCGCAGACACCGGACCTGCGAAACCGGCGGCTGTGACGATGACGAAATATCCGAGGCCGACCCAAATCTTGCCGCGTGGAAAATCGGTCTGTATCTGCTGCTGGGGATTGTTGGCCTGCCCTACGGCGCCGCGCTTTTGGTGGACGGGGCTTTGGGGATCGCCCGCGAACTGGGTATTTCTGAGTCCGTGATTGGGTTGACGTTGATCGCGGTCGGGACATCGCTTCCCGAATTGGCGACCACGGTTATGGCTACACTGCGTCGCCATGGCGACGTGGTCATCGGGAACGTGATCGGCTCGAATATGTTCAACATTCTTGCCATCATGGGGGTTGCAAGTATGTTCGGACCACTGGAGGTGCCACATAATATTTTGGCGTTCGATTTGTGGGTGATGCTTGGATCGTCTTTGCTTTTAGCGCCAATTGTGTTTTTTCGTCTCAAAATAACCCGGGTCTGGGGGGCAGCGATGCTTATCCTTTACGGCACCTATCTGTTTGTCTTACTGGGCTAAACGCGATGGCAAATA
>CAZPQL010000025.1:0-36307 GCA_964588725.1 uncultured Rhodobacterales bacterium | reverse complement strand
AGATCAAAAGGATAGAGCCGCTCCGCTGATTCAGATAAAAAGGATGCGGCTCTAGGCCGGCAGACCGCCGTCGGCGTCATCGCCGGTTTCGTTCAGAAGTCGCGCCAGATCCGGAACCGTTATATGGCGCTTGCCCTGCAATTTAATGACGCCCTCGCGTTTGAGCGCCGACATCTGGCGGCTTGCTGTTTCCAGTGTCAGTCCCAGATAATCGGCCATGGATTCACGCGACAATGGCAGATCAAAGGCCACAGCCCCGGTGTTGTGCCGATACTTCAAATGGGAATCCCTTTTTGCGAAAATGGCCAACAGACTGGCAATTTTTTCACGGGCGGTTTTGCGGCCCAACAACAACATCCATTCCCGCGCAGCATCAAGTTCGTCCAAAGTCATTTCCAATAGCCGCGGACCCACAGACGCCGAGTTTTGCATCAGCTTTTCAAACGGGCCTTTTTGAAACCGGCACAGGGTCACATCGGTGATGGCAACAATATCATAAGGTGCCAGATCACGACCCGGACGACCCACGAAATCGCTGGGCAGCAGCAGACCGACCATCTGACGGCGCCCGTCCTCCATGGTTTTTGACAACGCCGCCACACCAACGACCACTGACCCGATAAACTGCATTTCGTCGCCGGCCCAGACCAACGTTTGCCCGGCTCCGTAAGTTTTATACGTCTTCATTTTCTCAAGAATCGCCAGCTCTTGTTCGTTGCTCCGTGAACATACAGCCCGAAACCGGATCGGACAGCTGCCACAGTCTTCTTTGGCAAACGGCAGAGACGAAGTGGAATACGACATGATTTTCCGGCGATTGATATGGATCAAAGCAAGGCTGAAACAAAGCCTACAATGTCAGTTAATGACACAACAGGCCAAATTCGAGCGTCTCGGTCTTTTTAGCGAAAACGCACCGCGCTACACATCTTACGTCGCAGCGGCCGACGCTGGAGCCGTTGATCTGGCGTCCCTGCCGCGCCGCAAGGTGGACCTGCTGACGCCGCCGCTGGTCCACGCCCACGACCAGATCGCCAGAACCGGTCCGACGATTGTCGAATTTGAAATGACCATCGTCGAAAAGGAAATCGAAATCGACGACGATGGTACAAAGATGCAGGCCATGACGTTCAATGGCTCAATTCCCGGTCCGATGATGGTCGTTCATCAGAACGATTACGTTGAACTTACGCTGACTAACCCTGCAGAAAACTCGCTGGAGCACAATATTGACCTTCACGCTGCCACGGGCGGTTTGGGTGGTGGGGCTTTGACGCTGATCGCGCCCGGCGAAAAAACCGTACTGCGGTTCAAAGCCACGCGCACGGGCACCTTTGTGTACCACTGTGCGCCCGGTGGCATCATGATCCCATGGCATGTGGTTTCGGGTATGTCTGGTTGTATCATGGTTTTACCGCGTGATGGTCTCCGAGATGAACAGGGCGAGCGCTTGTCCTATGACAAAGTTGTCTTTGTCGGCGAAAGCGAACATTATATTCCCCGTGACGAGAATGGCGATTACAAGCGGTTTGAAGACGTCACCGATGCGTTTGCCGATACACTTGATGTGATGAATGGTCTGGTCCCGACCCACGTTGTCTTTAACGGGCGCAAAGGGTCGCTGACCGGCGACAGCGCCCTAACCGCAACCGTGGGCGAGACTGTTCTTATTGTGCACTCCCAACCCAACCTCGATACACGCCCGCATTTGATTGGCGGTCACGGTGATTACGTGTGGGAGACCGGCAAATTTTCCAACCCACCGGAAAAGGATCTGGAAACCTGGTTTGTACGCGGTGGCTCTGCCGGGGCCGCGCTTTATACCTTTCGCCAACCGGGACTTTATGCCTACGTCAATCACAACCTGATCGAGGCGGTCAGCCTTGGGGCGCTCGCTCATTTCAAAGTCAAGGGCGAGTGGAACAGCGATTTGATGACACAGGTGATGGCTCCAACCGTCGTTTGACCATTGTTGAATTCGCAAACACACGATGTTATCCGGTCAGAGGGTTCGATCTGACCGGAATCAACGCCTTTATGCCGGCAGGGGTAAAATTCTGTTGCTGAAGTAATGTCTGCCTTCGGGGATCCAACTTTCGTCCGGTCGCCAATCTGTGGGAGCGGTAATAAAACCGCTCTCTGCAAAAGCGTGCTGCTGAAGGTAAAACAATGCAATATACCCCCACCGATAAATTCTGATATTTGTGTAACATGCTGAAAAAATTAGATAAAAAATTGTCAGTCGCTCCCATGATGGACTGGACCGACCGGCATTGCCGGGTGTTCCACCGGGCTATATCGCGTGAGGTGTTGCTGTACACCGAAATGGTGACCGCGCAGGCCGTGGTACACGGTGACGCGGCGCGCCTGCTGGGATTTTCCCGCGCCGAACACCCCGTCGCGTTGCAGCTGGGTGGTTCGGACCCCGCGCTTTTGGCGCAGGCCACAATAATCGCCTGTGATTTTGGCTACGATGAGGTCAACCTCAATATCGGCTGCCCGTCGGACCGAGTGCAATCCGGGCGATTTGGTGCGGTTTTGATGAAGGAACCTGTGCTTGTGGCCGAATGCGCGCGCGCGATGATCGAGGCGTCCAAAGTCGAAATCACAGTCAAATGCCGCATCGGTGTTGACGATCAGGTGCCTGCGCAAATCCTGCCGGAATTTCTGGAAACCGTGGCGGCAGCAGGCGTGCATCATTTCGCGATCCATGCCCGCAAAGCGTGGTTGCAGGGGCTCAGCCCGAAAGACAACCGGCGCGTGCCACCGCTGGATCATGATCTGGTGCGCAGGATGCGGGCCGCGTTTCCAGACCTTAGCCTTGCCATCAACGGCGGGATTGAAACGCTCGATCAGGCGCGGGGATTTCTGGACGACGGCTTTGACGGCGCGATGATCGGCCGCGCAGCCTATCACGATCCTTTTGGCGTCTTGGGGGATGCTGACAGGCTGGTGTTTGGCACCGGTCGTCACCCGACGCGCCAAGGCGTGGCAAACCACATGCGCCGTTATATCGACGCGCATATTGCGAACGGCGGTCAGTTGCACCACATCACGAGGCACATGCTGGGATTGTTCGCCGGGCAACCCGGTGCCCGGGCGTGGCGGCGCTATTTGTCGGAAAACGCCAACGCCAAGGGCGCGGGATCCGAGGTCGTCACGCAGGCCCTGAACGCCATGCCGGACCAAACAGCGACACGCGAGGTCGCCGATGCCTGAACTTTCCGGACTTTTGCCCATGGTCGGTCTTTTATTGCTGGTTGGGGCGTTTGCCGGCGTGGTCGCCGGATTGCTGGGGGTGGGCGGTGGTATCATATTGGTGCCGGCATTTTATTTTGTGTTTTCGGCTTTGGGATATTCCGGTGACGGGCTGATGCAAATTTGTCTGGCCACGTCGCTGGCGACGATCGTGGTGACGTCGATCCGCTCGGTTCTGGCGCACCACCGCAAGGGCGCGGTCGACTGGGACATATTGCGGGACTGGTGGCCGGGGATCACATTTGGGGCGTTGGTCGGCATGGCGACGGCGGGTCATCTGCGTGGCGTGGTTCTGATGGTAATTTTTGGTGTGCTTGGCGTACTCGTCGGTTTGTATCTGGCGTTCGGCAGGCCCCACTGGCGGTTGGGTGACGCGATGCCAAGTGGTCCCAGGCTTTATGTCATGTCGCCGATATTGGGGGTCCTGTCCGTGTTGATGGGGATCGGCGGTGGCTCATTTGGTGTGCCTCTGATGACATTATACGGGCGGCCCATTCACCGCGCGGTGGCGACGGCATCGGGGTTTGGCGTGATCATAGCGATCCCGTCGGTAACCGGTTTTTTGCTAGGGCCTGTGGCGTCTGGATTGCGTCCGCCGTTCATGGTTGGGCAGGTCAATGTGGTGGCTTTTGTGCTGATCGTGTCGATGACGATGCTGACCACGCCTTTTGGCGTGAGACTGGCCCACGGTCTGGACCCCAAACCGCTGCGACGGGTGTTTGCCGTGTTTATTATCGTCATGGCGCTGAACATGTTGCGGCGCGCATGGTTGATGTAGGGCTTACAGTGCCGGTGGTTTATCGCGGCGTTTGCGTCCGCCGCGCCGCACGGGTTTGATCCGCACTTCGCGGCCTGCCAGTTCGGATTTGACGCGCGTGCGCTCGTCGTCGGTCATGACCGACCAGCGCGCGATTTCATCCGTGCTGCGAAAACAGCCGATGCACAGATCGTATTTGCGGTGGATGACGCAAATTTTGACGCAGGGGCTGTCAACTTCTTCGCGCTGCCATATTTCGCTATCCATCATATTCGGCCCTGATATACGCCAATCTGTCCAGCGCACCCTGCAGAATATATCCCGCAGCGACGTGGTCAATCAGTTGCGCACGTTTTTTGCGCGATGTGTCGGCTTCGATCAAAGCACGTTCTGCCGCCAGCGTCGAAAGCCGTTCGTCCCAGAAACATATGGGGATATCACCAAGCGGTGACAAGTTGCGCGCAAAAGCCCGGGTGGCCTGCGCGCGCGGGCCTTCGGATCCGTCCATGTTGCGTGGCAACCCAAGAACGAAGCCACCGGCCTGCCAGAGGCCTGCCAGCGCCAACAGCGCCGCCGCGTCAACGCCGAATTTTCTGCGCTTTAGTGTTTGCTGCGGCGTGGCAACGGTCAGCAGACCGTCGGAAAGCGCCACGCCAATGGTCTTGGTGCCCAGATCAAGACCCATCAGCGGCCTGTTTGGCGACAACGCCGCGTTGAACAATGCGACATCGTCAAATATCGCGTTCAATTGGCAACGCCGGCGTTTTGCGCGGCCTGCAGGAGAAGCGCCAGCGCGCCCTCGTCTCCGGCAAAAGTATCGCGGGCCTCATTCCACACGGCCGATGCTTTGGCGGTGTCTTCAAGCACACCGTAGGCACGGATCAGCCGCGCCCATTCGTCGGCGGTACCGCCTTCTTCGGCCAGCCTTGTCGACAGGCGCGTTACCATCGAGGCGATCAGTGCATTGCGTTCTTCGGCATCCAGATCGGACGCCGCAGCGATGTCCCCGGCGTCGGGTCCAGGTGCCGGGGCGCGACGCTGGATGCCTGCCATACGTGCCACCTGATCGATCTGCGCGTTGATTGGCGCTATCCACGGGGCGTCAACCGGCCCTTCCGCCAGCAGATCGGACCATAGATTGTAGGCGATATCGGGACGGCCGTTCTGCACGAGATTAAGACCGGAATAATAGCGCAACCGAGGTTCTTTGGGATCAAGTCGCAGCGCGCGCGCCAGCGCCTGTTCGGCCTCGGGTGACACATAACCGTTCGCAGCGATAATCATCAGTTCGGCCAGATCGGTGTATTCAGCCGCCGTTGCGCTGTCACCCAGAATGGCCACAACCACGCCCTGCGCTTTGCGCGCGGCGACGAAATCACCCAATGCCGCCTCGTGTTCGGCCAGTAATCGGTTGCCTTGCAGATCGGGGGTGCCTTCGGCGTTGCGTGCTGCCACGGTGTCACGCAATTGCGCCACCAGCGCCACGTAATCCTCGGGGTGGTCCAGTTCGGCGCCTGGCAACACGCCGATACCGGCTTCGGCCTTGGATTGAGACAGGCGGTTTTCACGGGTTTTCGCGATCCTGTCCATGCGTTTGTCAAGCGGCAGATCCGGCGCACCGCGAGCACCGATCAAATAGTAAACGCCGCCGCTTCCGCCCACCAACATCACCAACGTCACTGCCAGCATCAGGCCATTGGCGGTGCGTGACGCGCGCTTAATCCGGTCTTCGGTTTTTTTGCCGTCGGCGTCCAGAATGCGGCGCGAAATTTCGATCCGCGTGCGTTCGGCATCGTCACCCGACAAGACACCGCGCTGCAAATCGCGTTCTACTTCGGTCAGTTGATCGCGGTAGACCTGCAGATCAAAGCGCGTCGCGTCGACGGGTCTGTCACTGCGCGACAGAACCGGGCGCAGCACAAAAGCCGCCACGGCTACACTTAGTACAGAAATGATGATCCAAAACAGCATGCAGGCCCGACTTTAATGCCCCAAAACGGCGGCTGGCATCGTCATAGCGAAAGGCGCGCGCACGCGAAAGGCACAAGATGCCGCGAAGTTACACAAGCTCGCGAGTGTCTTCAGGCCCGATAATTGTCGTGAAATGCCGTGAATATGCCGCGCCGCGTCTTGGCAAGCGACGTTGATGTCGTCAAACAGGTTCTGCCCGTGTAATGCACACGCGGAATCGCCCAATAACGGAGCCCGCCCATGCGACGCTATTCCGCCTTTGCCATTGCGCGCGAAAGCCTGCGCTACCATAGCGGCTGGTCGCGGGCATGGCGCGCACCCGAACCCAAAAAATCCTACGACGTGGTCATCGTCGGTGCCGGGGGCCACGGGCTGGCTACGGCGTATTATCTGGGGAAAAACCACGGCATTACCAACGTGGCGATCGTCGAAAAAGGTTGGCTGGGGGGCGGTAACACCGGGCGCAATACCACAATCATCCGCAGCAATTATTTGCAGGACGAAAGTGCCGCGATATACGAAAAAGCCCGGTCGCTGTACGAGACCCTGTCGCAGGATCTGAATTACAACGTGATGTTCAGCCCACGCGGTGTGATGATGCTGGCCCAGACAGAACACGAGGTGCGGGGCTATAAACGCACCGAGCACGCCAACCGGCTGCAGGGAATCAAAACCGAATATATTTCACCGGCGCGGGTCAAACAGCTGGTGCCGATCATCGAGCTGTCAGGACCACGCTTTCCGGTGCTGGGCGCGTTGTGGCAGCCGCGCGGTGGCACCGCGCGCCACGATGCGGTGGCATGGGGCTATGCGCGGGCGTGCTCTGATATGGGGATGGATATCCTTCAGCAGACCGAGGTCACGAGAATCTCGCAAAAGGCTGGCCACGTGACAGGTGTGGCAACGACACGCGGTGACATTGCCTGCAAAAAGCTGGGTATTGTGGTGGCCGGTCACTCGGGCGTGTTGGCCGAAATGGCGGGGTTCCGGTTGCCGATTGAAAGCGTCAGCCTGCAGGCCATGGTGACGGAACCGATCAAGCCCTGTATGGATGTGGTGGTGATGGCCAATACTGTGCACGGCTATATGAGCCAGTCGGACAAAGGCGAAATGGTGATTGGCGGCGGGGCGGACGGGTACAACAACTATACCCAGCGCGGGTCTTTTCACCATATCGAGGAAACCGTGCGCGCCCTGATCGAAACATTCCCGATGATTTCACGCCTCAAAATGTTGCGCCAGTGGGGCGGGATCGTGGACATGACCGGCGACCGTTCGCCGATCATCGGCAAGACGCCGCTGGAAAACTGTTTCATCAATTGCGGCTGGGGAACCGGCGGATTCAAGTCGATCCCGGGGTCCGGCTGGGCCATGGCGGCAACTATGGCGTCGGGCGAGCCCGACGATCTGGCGGCGGGCTTTGCGCTAAGCCGGTTCCGCGAGGGCCGGTTTATTGACGAGAGCGTCGCCGCGGGCGTGGCGCATTAAGAAGTCGCCGCCGGCGTGGCGCATTAAGAAGTCGCCGCCGGGGTTGTGCGGCGGCCATCGGGGCGTATTTGCACAAAAATGAAACGGGCGGGGAGCCGCGCATGGTTTTTCTTTTGCAAGACAGCGGGAAATAGCTGTGCTAAGACGGGCGGACCACTCGACCAAGGCCCACCGCATGTTCCGTTTTTTTTCGTCCATTGTTTTCGCCGTACTGGTGGTGGCGCAACCTGTGGTCGCAAAGCCTTTCGTGTTTGGCACCATTAACGGATACACGGTTGTCAAAGAGAACCGAAAATCCTGTTACGCAACGATTCCGCTGTTGTCGATCAACGGTGTGCGGGTGAGTTTCACGCTTTATCTGGCCAAAGGCGGCAAATCCAGCCTGCTGGTCAGCTACGGCGAAGGCCGGAAACCCAAGAAACGCCGCGACCGCGTGTCGGTCAAATTTGACGGCGCCGAATTTCTTAGCCGCAAGGTCAAAATCGACAATTCGGGGGCCTTCAAGTTGCCGACTAAAAACCGCAGCGAAACGGCACGTTTTTTCAAAAAATTCGCAGAACGCGACCGGATGGTCGTTCTCTTGCAGGAAAACGGCGACGGATTTGCTTTAGAGCTGACACGGAGCAACGATGTGATCAAGTCTCTGGGCAATTGTCTGGCTGCCTGAGACCGGTTGCGGACCGCCCGCGGGTGTAACTTGACACGACAAATTTAGAGGAACGCACCGATGTTGACCTTGACGTGCCCCAATTGCGGTGTTGCGGCTGATGAAACCGATTTGGCCTGCGCCGGTGAAGCGCATATCACCCGCTTTGGTGCGGGGGCGGACGACGACGCGTTCGAGGCCTACCTGTTTCATCGCGCCAATCCCAAAGGTGTGCATTTTGAGCGGTGGCGCCACGTCTATGGCTGCGGCAAGTGGTTTCACGCCGCGCGCGATACCGCAACACTGGAAGTTTTCGGCACGTATAGTGCGCAGACCCTGAAACCACCGGCAGCGCTGGTGAGCAAAATCAAAAAGAAACGCCCGGATTGGACCGGGTTCAACCTGTGAGCGCGCGCCTGCCACAGGGTGGCCGGTTGATCAACCGCGCCGCGCCGCTGAATTTCACGTTCAACAACAGGGCAATGCAGGGATGCGCCGGCGACACACTGGCCTCGGCATTGCTGGCGGGCGGTCAGGTGCTGATGGGGCGTTCGTTCAAGTATCACCGCCCGCGCGGTGTGGTTGCTGCGGGGCCTGAAGAACCGAATGCACTGTTTGGTCTGGGTGACGACGACAGGTTCGAACCCAACCAGCGCGCCACGACCACAGAGCTGTTTGACGGGCTGACGGCGAAAACGCAGAACCACTGGCCCAGCCTTGAAATGGATGTGGGTGCGGTCAATAAAATGATGGCGCGTTTTTTTCCGGCCGGATTCTATTATAAGACTTTCATGTATCCGCGCTTTGCCTGGAAACATCTGTTCGAGCCGGTAATCCGTGCCGCCGCCGGGCTGGGGAATGCACCTAAGCTGCCCGATCCTGACCGGTACGAATATTTTTACGCCCACGTCGATGTTCTGATTGTCGGCGGTGGCGCCTCCGGGCTGGCGGCGGCGCTGGCTGCCGGTCGCGCCGGGGCCCGCGTTCTGTTGATCGAGCAGAACGCCGATTTTGGCGGGCGCGCGCCGGTGGACGGTGTGGTGCTTGACGGGCAGGACGCCGACGGCTGGGTGCGCGATACGCTGGCGGCGCTCAGCGCCATGCCAAATGTGACGTTGCGCAACCGGTTGATGGGGGCGGGCGTTTACGACCACGGCTATGTCACGGGGTACGAGCGTCTGAGTGATCATGCGCCGGAAACGGGCGGGCCGCGTCACCGTCTGTGGCGGATTCGCGCAGCACGGACCGTCATCGCGACTGGCGCGATTGAACGTCCTTTGTCCTTCGCTGGCAACGATATACCCGGTGTGATGCTGGCGGGGGCGGTGCGCGACTATGTAGTGAATTATGGCGTGTCGGTTGGGGATCGCACGGTTGTCGTCACCAACAATGACGATGCGTACCGCACGGCAATTGCTTTGAAAAACGCGGGGATCCAGGTGCCGGTGGTCATTGACGCGCGCGACGTTGCCGACGGCGATTTGCCAAATCAGGCGCGGGGCCTTGGCATTCGGGTCGAGACCGGCAAGGCGGTGGGCAAAGTCGTCGGTGGGCAGTGCGTCGCCGGCGTCAGGCTGTGTGACCAGACAGGTGCGGGCGGGACGCTGGAAAAGATCGAATGCGACGCGGTCGCCATGTCGGGGGGCTGGTCACCGGTGGTGCACCTGTGGTCGCACTGCGGCGGCAAGCTGAACTGGGATAAGGACAACGCGCTGTTTAGACCGGACGCAGCACGCCCGCCTGTTGGCGCGGACGGCAAGGGGTTTGTCGTGGCGGCGGGCACGGCGAACGGGTTTCTGCAGGCGGGAGAGGCGCACAAAGACGCTTTTGCTGCGGGCAAGCGGGCCGCCGGTGAATGCGGTTGCAAAAAACCGGCAGGAAAAGCGCCCAGGGCTGTCGCAGAAGCCGAGCAGGCGATGCTGCCGGTCTGGTCGATGCCACAAGACGCCACGCCCGCGTTGCGCGCTAAGACCTGGCTCGATTTTCAAAACGACGTGAAGGTGTCCGACGTGCGGCTGGCGGCGCAAGAAGGGTACGAAAGTGTCGAGCACACGAAGCGTTACACGACGCTTGGCATGGCGTCGGATCAGGGAAAGCTTAGCAACATCAACGGTCTGGCGGTTCTGGCGGACAGTTTGAAGGCCGAAATTCCGTCTGTTGGCACGACAACATTTCGTCCGCCCTACCATCCGATTTCCATCGGTGCCATCGCAGGCGAGGCGCGCGGCGGGTTGTTCAAACTGGTGCGCCAGTCGCCCATGCACGATTGGATCGGGGCCAACGGAGGCCACTGGGAGCCGGTGGCGGACTGGCGGCGGCCATATTGTTACCGCCGCGACGGCGAGAGCGTCAAAGATGCGGTGACCCGCGAAATTCTGAACACCCGGCAAAACGTCGGGCTGCTGGACGCCAGCACTTTGGGCAAGATCATCGTACGCGGGCCTGACGCGGGCAAGTTTCTCGATATGATGTACACCAACATGATGTCGACCTTGAAAACCGGGCGGTGCCGCTACGGGTTGATGTGCACCGAGAACGGATTTTTGTCCGATGACGGCGTGGTGGCGCGGTTGTCTGATGACACTTTCCTGTGCCACACCACGTCGGGTGGCTCGGACCGCATTCACGCGTGGATGGAGGAATGGCTGCAGACCGAATGGTGGGACTGGAAGGTCTATACCGCCAACCTGACCGAACAATACGCCCAAATCGGCATCGTCGGTCCCAAGGCGCGCAAAGTGCTGGAGAAAATGGCGGGCATGGATGTTTCACGCGACGCGCTGCCGTTCATGGCGTTCAAAGACGGCGAAATCGGTGGTATTTCGGCGCGCCCGTTTCGCATATCGTTTTCGGGCGAGCTGTCTTACGAAGTGGCGGTACCGGCGTCGCAGGGTCAGGCGTTTTGGGATATGGCGCTGGAGGCCGGTGCCGAATTTGGCATTCAGCCCTACGGTACCGAAGCATTGCACGTGATGCGGGCCGAAAAGGGCTTTATCATGATCGGCGATGAAACCGACGGCACCGTGATCCCGCAGGATTTGAACCTGCACTGGGCAATCAGCAAGAAAAAGGACGATTTTCTGGGCAAACGCGCACAATTGCGCAGTTTCATGCAAAATCAGGACCGCAAACAACTGGTTGGATTGTTGACCGAGGAGTCACAGGTTGTGCTGCCCGAAGCCGCGCACGCGGTCGAAGGCCCGGCGCGTTCCAACGGGATGCACAATATCATCGGGCACGTCACGTCGACCTATTATTCGCCTACTTTGGGCCATTCCATCGCCATGGCGCTAATCAAAGGCGGATCGCGGCGCATGGGCGAGGTGTTGGAATTTCCCGTGGCTGCGGGGCAGGTCATCAGGGCCAGGGTGGTTGATCCGGTATTTTTGGATAAAGACGGGGAGCGCCAGAATGTCTAATGCGGTGAGCGCTATGCAGGGCGCAACGTTCAGCGGTGCCATCGATGTAGCCGACGCAGGTCTGCGCGGTATGATTACGCTGCGCTGCGATCTTGCCAAGGCCGGACTGGCGGAGGCACTGGATCGTTTGCTGGGGCTTGCTGTGCCGGGCAGACGCACCATTTTGTGCGGCGAAAAAGGCGCAGTGGCGTGGATGTCGCCGGACGAGCTGTTGATCATGGTCGATTACGCCAAAACGCCTGAAATGGTCGGGAAGCTGGAAGAACAGCTTGCTGGCTTGCACGTTCTGGTGGTCAACGTGTCTGACGCCCGTGCGGTATTCACATTGCATGGCAAAGGCTGGCGCGACGTGCTGGCAAAAGGAACGCCGGCAGATATGTCGATCGCCGCTTTTGACATGGGTGAAATTCGCCGCTCGCGTCTTGGGCAGGTGGCGGCGGCATTTTGGATGACCGGCCCCGACAGCGTGGATCTTGTATGTTTTCGCTCGCACGGCGCTTATACGTTTGAATGGCTGAAAAATGCGGCACACAGTGGCAGCCTGCCGGAATTTTTTGTATAAAATTCTGTAAATCAATTATATAGCGCACAACTTTATTGTTTCTCAATTTGAAGAAATCTTTGAATTGATCAAAGATTGTCGCAGTTACGCCGTATTTGACCGGCATTTGTCTGAAATTAAACGTATGAAAAACGAGTAACGACAGGAGGCTGTCATGTTGAAATCGAAACCTGTGTTTGCCGCGATACTGGCCCTTTTCCTGAGCGCCTGCACCGGTGGTCTGACAACACGCAGCGCGCCGCTGGAAGAGCTGCCCGATCTGATCGTCGGAATCAAAAGTACCCGCAGCGCCACCTGGCATGTCGAAGACGTGCGCGTGCACGTACCTGACTCGCTGACCGTATCCGAAGCCAACCTGTATCTGCCCAACGCCGACATCGTTTGGCGCGAAGACCGCCACGGCGACCGCCGCCGTCAGGTGAGCGACATCGTCGATCTGGCTGTCAGCCAGGCGGTGCTGGGGCTGAACGGTAGCTCGCCGGTCTATCTGGACGTGACGCTCAAACGGTTTCATGCGCTAAGTCAAAAAGCGCGGGCCACTGTGGGCGGTATGCACACGATTGTTTTTGACGTCGCCATTCACGATTCGTCCACGAATCTGGCGCTGGTCGAGCCCTTTGAAGTCGACGTAAACCTGAAAGCCTTTGGCGGCCAGAAAGCCATCGACGCTGAATTGCGCGGCCAGACACAAAAGGCCCGTATCACGCAGGCGATCACGTCGATTATGCGTCAGCATTTGGGAACCTAAAAGCCGGGGGCTTTCACTGAAACGGCGACATAGATAGAAAGCGGTCATGGCCGCTTTTTGTTTTTGTGTTTCACCCGAAAAGAATTACCCGGTTTGATGCGGGCGTTGTTGGATGCTTGTGTGCTTTATCCCACGGTGATGCGCGAGGTTCTGGTCGGGGTCGCGGGCGCGGGTCTTTTCGCGCCACTATGGTCGGCGCGCATATTGGAAGAATGGGCGCGCGCTGTTGCACGCAATATCCCGGATCAAAGCCACACAGCGAAAGCCGAAATTGCGCTGCTGACAGCGCGGTGGCCGCAGGCCAGTTTTGGCAGTGACGGACGTGATTATCACCTGCCGGATGCGGACGATAATCATGTGTTGGCTGCGGCGCTGAATGGGCGGGCTGATACGTTGGTGACGATGAACCTGAAAGATTTCCCGACGCGAATAGTATCGCCCCTTGGCGTGCACAGCCGTCATCCCGATAGCTTTTTGGTCGAGCTATGGCACCAGAACCACGCTGCCGTATTTGGGATTTGCGAAGATGTTCGCAAGCGCGCGGAAACATTATCCGGCGAAGATATGGACATGCGCGCGCTGCTTAAACGCGCGCGGTTGCCGCGTCTGGGCAAACTGGTCGGGTAGCGCGGTGACCCGGGGATTGCGCGCCCGTCAGCGCTTGACTCCCCAGTCGCTTTCGCGTGCCTCGATTGCGCGAATCCGCTCGGCGCTCTTGGGATGGCTCATGAGCCACGCCAGTTGCCCGCCGCCGCTTTGGGTCAGCGCCTGAAGCTTGGTAAACAGCGATTTTTGTGCTTCGACTCCGATGCCCGATTTGACCAGCAGGGCGCTGGCGTAGGAATCCGCTTCGTATTCGTCCTGCCGCGACAGCCTTGCGGCCAGCAGCGACGTCGCCAGATTTGCCAGATAGATGCCAATGCCCGGAATGATCCGTCCAAGTACCATACCAAGCGCGACGCGAATGGCGTTCTGGCCGGAAAAGTCAATCATGCGGCGGCGCGAATGCCCCAATGCCACATGGCCCAGCTCGTGCGCGATGACGCTGGCGAGCTCTTCCGCGGTGACCGCGTTCTCGGTGTATTTTTTGTAAAATCCGCGGGTGATGAAAATCCGGCCGTCGGGGGCCGCCAACCCGTTCACCGGGTCGATTTCATAAATATAGACGCGGATGCGGTCGATCTCCAGGGCTTTGGCCATGCGTTTGGTCAGATTCAGGACTTTGGCGTCGCTTAGCAGGGTCGAACGCGAATCCAATTCCCGCGTAGTGCGCCAGACCGAAAAACGGTACATTGCCAGACCCAACAGCACGGCCATCAGAATAGGAGTAAACCTTAACATGCGCCTTATATGGGGCGACTGCAAAGATTTCTCAAGCAGGGGTCCAGTGAACCCGAAGGCTGGGCAGGCCGCGAAACGCCCAGCCCTGCGGTTTTGTTGGGTGATCAGACTCAAGGCGCAGGTTTTGCAGCCGCCCAAACAGTTTCGGCAGCGCCACATCGGCGATCATGGCGCGCGCCGCCCAGACACCGGCACAGAAATGCGGCCCCGCGCCAAACGCAATTGCCGCCGATGTGTCGCGTCCGGCTTCAAAACGCGCGGGATGGTCAAAATGCGCCTCGTCGTGGTTGGCCGAGGAAAACATCAAAAACACGCGGTCATCCTTTTGGAAATTCACGCCGTTGATCGTGGCGTCTTTGGCGACGCGGCGCGGGCTCATGCCGATGGGCGAGCACCAGCGGTTATATTCGTCAAACGCCTGCCCCCAGGTCAGTGTGCCGTTTTGCAACTGACGCAGTTGATCGGGGTGCTTCAGCAATGCCCAGACCGCCCCGGCGATCACGTCGCGCGGCTCGTTCTGCCCACCGGATATCGCCAGTTTGATATTGGCTTTGATTTGAGTAACGGACAGCCCGGCGGCCATTTGTGCACTGATCATCGACGTATCGGGATGTTTGGCCAGCACCGGCATCACGTCGTCAACATGCCGCTCGATTGACGTGGTGCAGTCAAGGCAGTTCAACCGAACTGCCGCGTCACCTGAGTAATTTGAAATGCCGTCGATCATCCCTTGCGATGTGCGGTCGATTTCGCTTGCCTCCATGTTGGTCAGCCCGGTGACAATTTTCAGACATTCCGCCGACATGATGGCTGCAAATTCGCTGACCAGATCACACGCGCCCTTTGGCTCCAGTTCGGCCAGCAAGCGGTCGGCAATCTGCGCAAATTGCGCCGTCCACACCGATTTGACCGTTTTGGGGGAAACCGCAGAAAATATCGCGCGTCGTTCGATCATATGCGCATCCCCGTCCTTGCGCATCATGTTCTCGCCCATTAGTAGGCTCATCAGTCCGTCGGGCTGGTACGACGAAAACACCGCGACGTTTTTTTCCTGCGCAAATATATCGTCACGCCGCGTCAGCAGCACGGCCCCCAGTTGCGGGACGCGCGCAATCGGGCTTTGTGCACGCATGGCCGCCAGATCGGGGTAGGGGTTGGCGTAAAAGGCGTCCAGATTAATGCGGTATTCCGGGGCGTCCGGCATGCTGTGGCGTCCTTTTGGGTGGCGTTCACCCGATTTTCAAAATGGGTTTACCAACGTTCATTCGGATCGGTGGCGCCGGTCCAGCGCGTGTTTCACCTGCCAGCCCATGACCAGCGTCACAAGTCCGGCGGCAAGCAAGCCACTGATATCGCTCGCGATTTCGGCCACAGCGGAAATATTGTCACTGAACGCAAGCCCAAGACCAATATAGACAGATACCCATACCATCTCGCCCGCGATACCCCAAAACGAAAAGCGCCACCAGCGGATCCCGCTCGCGCCGGCGATAAAATTGACGTATGGCCCCAGAGGGCTGACCAGCCAGCGTGACAAAAACACACCGGCGCCCCCGCGTTCGTCGATCCACTTTTGTGCCTTTTCCAGCATCTTACCCCGGTCCCTGTGACCGGCAAACCGTGCCATCAAACGCTGCCCGCCGTGCCTGCCAATGGCAAAGCCAATCTGATCCCCCACCACAGCAGCCATGAGGGCCACCAGAAATGTTTCGGGCAGATTCAATTCGCCGCTTCCCACAAAAGAACCACTGGTCAACATCACCAGCGACGACGGCACCGGCATCGCCAGACAACTGAGACAAACGATAATTGCCAGCAGCGCCAGACCATAAGTCGGCACCAGGGACAGAACAAAATCGGTCATTGATTGGCTGATTTGTATATGGCGATATCGCGCAGCAGTTTTGCTTTCAGTGCGTCAAGATCTGTGCCGTTTTGGCGGGCCAGCCTGCGCAGCGTGGGACGAAACTGTCGCTGATGCGCAACGGCCAACATTTCGGCAACGACCTCGACCGGCACGTCGTAGGACTGCGCCACGTATCTTGGTGTCATCCATGCCTCAAGCGGCTGGTTACGATGCGCGGGGTCCGACCAGTAGACCACGAAAACCACCGAACGCACGGCAAAGATTACCGTTACCAGCAATGCCAATGTAAAAGTGACAAACAGGGCGCGGTGATGCGCCCAAAGATGGGCGATGGGCGGTTTCAATGGACCAGCTCTTTCATGGCGCTTTCGATGCCGCGCAGGGTCATGGGAAACATCCGGTCGGCAAATATCTCGCGGATCATGCTGATAGAATGGGTATAGCGCCAATGGGTATCGGCCAGCGGGTTGATCCAGACGCTGGCGGGCCATTTTTCAATCGCACGCTGCAACCAGACCTGCCCGGGTTCGGGGTTCCAATGTTCGTTCGCACCGCCCTTATAGGCAATTTCGTAAGGCGACATCGACGCGTCACCCACGAAGATACATTTGTAGTCGGCCCCGTATGTATGCAGCACGTCCCACGTTGGCGTTTGGTCGGACCAGCGGCGCGCGTTGTCGCGCCATACGCCTTCATAAAGGCAATTGTGGAAATAGAAATATTCAAGGTGCTTGAATTCGGTCCGCGCTGCGGAAAACAGCTCTTCCACCAGCTTGACGTAAGGGTCCATCGAGCCACCCACGTCCAAAAACAACAGCACCTTGACAGCGTTGCGTCGTTCGGGCCGCGTGACGACGTCCAGATAACCGTGTTCGGCCGTGGCGCGGATGGTGCCGTTGAGATCAAGTTCTTCGTCCGCACCGTCGCGTGCCCAGCGCCGCAGACGTTTGAGCGCCACCTTGATGTTGCGCGTGCCCAGCTCGACGCTGTCGTCAAGATTGCGAAAATCCCGTTTGTCCCAGACTTTGACCGCGCGCTGGTGGCGGCTTTCGTTTTGGCCGATACGCACGCCTTCGGGATTGTATCCGTAGGCACCAAAAGGCGAGGTGCCCGCCGTGCCGATCCATTTGTTGCCGCCCTGATGGCGGCCTTCCTGTTCTTTCACGCGTTCACGCAGAGTTTCCATCAGTTTATCGAAACCGCCCAGGGCTTCGATTTCGGCCATTTCGTCTGGTGACAGGTGTTTCTCGGCCATTTTGTGCAACCAGTCCGCGGGCAGGTCCATGGCGGCGATCACGTCCTCCAGTGACAGGTCTTCCATACCCTTGAACGTGGCGGCAAATACGCGGTCAAAACGGTCCAGAAAACGTTCGTCCTTGACCAGCGCGGCGCGGGCGAGAAAATAGAAACCTTCGACGTCATAGATCGTCAACCCGGTTTTGACGGCGGCCAGAAAATCCAGATACTCGCGCAGCGATACCGGCAGTTTGGCGGCGCGCATATTGTCAAAAAGCGGCAGGAACATGCGCCTAAATCCATCCCATGCGCTGGGCGATCACAGCGGCTAGAATGCCCGCCAGCGCCAGCGCGATGCCATAGGCCGCGCCGTACTGCAGCATGTCGGGCAGGTTGCCGCCGCGCCTTTTGGCGACAAACGCACCTAACAGCGCGCCGGTCACAAAACCGATAATACTGACCATCAGACCCCCGGTCTTTTAGGCGGGCGTAGCGCCGCGATTTCCTGTAGTCGCTGCGCAATTTCGGCGTCCGACTGAAAGCCGTATTGCGCCCATCCCAAAGCATCGCGCCGCACCGTAAGCGCTTGTTGGCTTTGGCCATTAAATTCCAGTGCGGCAGCCTTGATCATCAATAGTGTCGCCAAAAGCGAAGCATTTTGTGCGCGGTTGGCGACAGGTAGGCTTTTGTTGATAAGCCCCAGTGCCGTTTCGGTGTTCCCCGCCGAAAGAGAAAATGCCGCCAATTGCAGCGCCACGTGGGCGGTATGGATATCGTCAAAGCCAAAATTACGCGAATAGATGTCATAGGCGCGGATAAAACTGTCTGACGCCAAGCCCGGATTTGTGGCCAGAGCAAGGCGGCCCAGCGCAAACAGGCTGAATCCCAGCCGGTTGTCCTGCCAGTCGTTTGCGTCGGCAATCTTTACGGCCCGACGTGCATTGCCCAGACGGTGGGCAAAATTGCCACGCGGGCCAAGCGACGATTCGATGGCCGTAATCCACGGGCGGGGCGATTTTTGCAACCCGTCAGACGCGCGGGATTCTCCGCCCGGATTGAGTTTTGCCAAAAGGCCCGGCAATGCCGCGCGGGCCTGATCGCGCGTCATGCCGTTTTTCAGCGTATCGGAATAGTAAATCCGCAAGATCAGCATATCAAAGGGGCTGAGCACCGTATTGAAATTGTCGTCATTAAATACGCTGTCGGGCAGGCGGTATATATCGTTGAGCGGCCCCAGGGCCTGTGCGATTTCTTCGTGCAGGCAGTCGCGCGCCTCTTGCGGCGCCACGTCGCTTGGAATGAACACGGCCGCCAGTTCGCGGCGCTTTAATGTCGCCCAGTCAAGCAAACCCGCACGGCGGTTTTTTTTGAAAGAGTCCCAGTCCGATACGCGCGGCACGACGAAACACGCGGCCTGTGGCACGATCGATTGCAGCTGTTTACGCGGCAAGGTGTCGATAATGATATTGGCGGGCGTGCCGGTTTTGACGCGCCGGATGTCAATGCCCGCTTCGCGGCGCAGCCGCGCCACCAGCAGGTCCAGATCAGCCTCAAACGCCGGTGGTCCATCCTCGTTCAGTGCAACGGTAACCGGCCCGTCGAAACGGGTCATGCGTTCGATCTGTCGCCCGCTTTCCATTTCAAAAGCCAGTTCCAGAAAATCGCGGGCGATATCGGCGTTGGCCTTGGCGACGCCGGCCTTGAAAGGCGCGTTGGCGAAAGACAGCATCGGAGGCAGATCAAGCGGCAGCGGTGTGTTGCGTGCCGGAATTTCGCCGGGAGGCAGGCCCGAACAGGCGCTGACAATCAGCAACAGAACTGCGAAGAGAGGTCTCAAATTCATGCCCTGTTATAGCGAATGAAAGGTGTCAATTTTGCGACCTTGTCATAGAGAATACGCGCCGGTTTGTTAAAATCCTGTGTCAGCCAGTAAACCGCCGGAGCGCCCTTGGCATCAGCCGCCGCGTAAACCGCGTTGATCAACCCCCGCCCCACGCCCCGGCCGCGAACTTCGGGGTCTGCATATAGGTCCTGGAGATAAACCACGTTTTCAATCTTCCACATATGCCGGTGGAACAGATAATGCACCAGCCCAACAGCGCGCCCGTCCAGCGTGGCGATCAGCCCGTGAAAATCCTGATCGTCGCTGCCAAGAAGGCGTTTGAAGGACGTGGCGTAAACTGATTCTTGAACCGAGGTTTGGTAAAATACCAGATAGGCGCGCCACAGGCGACGCCATTCTTTTTCGTCCTGTGCCGCCACGGGCCGAATGACCAGATCGCTCACCGTTGCCCCCGCGCCAAAAATGCGAGCCGTTCGAACATATGCACGTCCTGTTCATTCTTCAAAAGCGCGCCGTGTAGTTTTGGAAGTGCATCTTTGCCGTCACGCGCCAGATCTTCGGGGGTCAGGTCTTCGACCATCAGTAATTTCAGCCAGTCCAGCACTTCTGACGTCGAGGGTTTCTTGCGCAATCCCGGCGTGTCGCGGATTTCAAAAAACTGGGTCAGGGCTGTCGCCACCAGATCGGATTTTATATCAGGGTGGTGGACATCGACGATCCGGCGCAGCGTGTCTATATCCGGAAACCGGATATAATGAAAAAAGCAGCGCCGCAAAAACGCGTCGGGCAGTTCTTTTTCGTTGTTGGACGTGATGATCACAATCGGGCGCAAACGGGCCTTGATGGTCTCACCGGTTTCGTAGACGTAAAATTCCATGCGGTCGAGTTCCTGCAACAGGTCGTTGGGAAACTCGATGTCGGCTTTGTCGATCTCGTCGATCAGCAGTACCAGACGTTCTTCCGCCTCGAATGCACGCCACAACATGCCTTTTTTGATGTAATTGGCGACGTCGTGCACGCGCTCTTCGCCCAGTTGGCTGTCGCGCAATCGCGATACTGCATCATATTCGTACAGTCCCTGTTGGGCCTTGGTGGTCGATTTGATGTTCCATTCCAAAATGGGCAACCCCAGGCTGCCAGCGACCTGACGCGCCAGTTCGGTTTTGCCGGTTCCCGGCTCGCCTTTGACCAACAGCGGGCGTTCAAGTGCGATCGACGCGTTGACGGCAACGTTCAGATCGTCGGTTGCCACATAATTTTTGGTGCCGGTAAATTTCATAATGTCTTCAATACTCTCGGGTTTGTTTGCCAGATGATTCTAACACGCATTCACGAAGCTTCAAGATGTGTAAATCGGGGGTGACAAAGCCTGCGACATTCTGTAAGCGAAGCGCAACAGCCGGCCAAAGACCGCTTCTGTAATCGGCGGGTCGAAGAATTGGAATTGCTTTGCGGAGGTTCTCATGAAAGCGGAAACACTAATGGAAGAAGACTACACCCCCGCTGAGAATGAGCCTTTCATGAACGACCGGCAACTGGAATATTTCCGCCGCCGTCTGACCGACTGGAAAACCGATATTCTGGAAGAAAACCGCGACACGATTGAGGGTATGCAGGCCGGTACACGCAACATCCCCGACGTGGCCGACCGCGCCTCCGAGGAAACAGACCGCGCGCTGGAGCTGCGCACCCGTGACCGCCAGCGCAAACTGGTGACCAAAATTGAATCGGCGCTGCGCCGGATCGACGACAAATCCTATGGCTATTGCGACGACACGGGCGAACCTATCTCGCTCAAGCGACTAAAGGCGCGACCGATCGCTACCTTGTCGCTGGCAGCGCAGGAACGCCACGAACGCAAAGAGCGCGTGCACCGCGACGACTGAATCGCGATGGGCCGACGACACAATCAAAACCGGGGCCTCGCGGCTTCGGTTTTTCCGTCTTAAAAGGTTGCCATGGCGATCAAAGGCAAAAATATTACAGTATTGGGGGCCGGTATTGGCGGATTGACCGCGGCGGTGGCGCTTGCACAGCGCGGTGCGCGCGTCACGGTGATGGACCAGTCTGCCACGCTGGGTGAGGTGGGCGCCGGCATTCAGATTACCCCCAACGGTATGGCAGTGATGAATGCGCTGGGTCTTGGATCGCGGTTGCGCAAACTGGGTACGTCGCTGGAGCAGGTAGAATTGCGCGACTACCGCACCGCAAAACAAATTGTCAGTCTTGACATGCGTTCAACCAAACGGGGCGGTGACGCGGAATATCTGCTGTTGCACCGCGCTGATCTGATCGATGTATTGGCGGCGTCGGCCAAACGGCACGGAGTGGCAATCAGTCTGGGCAAAAAAGTCACCGGTGTCGCAATCGGGTTTGATCAGGCGGCGCTGCCGGTTGAAAACGGCCCCGAGCGTACCACAAAAATACTGATCGGGGCGGACGGTTTGCACTCGGTCACGCGCCGCGCGCTTAATCTAGACAGTGAACCGTCGTTCACCGGTTTTGTGGCGTGGCGCGCCATGGTCAACACCGCCTACGTGCCGTTGTACGATATCCCACCCGTTGCGACGGTTCATGTAGGGCCGGGGCGGCATCTGGTGACTTATCCGCTGCGTGGCGGCAGTCTGATCAATGTCGTGGCGGTGTGCGAGCGTGAGACCTGGGTGGAAGAGGGGTGGTCACACACCGACGATCCCGACAATTTGCGGGCTGCTTTTACGCAGTTCAGCCCCGAGGTCAGGCGGCTGCTGTCGTTGGTGGATGAGACCGCCATCTGGGGATTGTTCAGCCATCCGGTCGCGCCAAGCTGGTGCCAAAGCGGGACAACAATTTTAGGGGACGCTGCCCACGCGATGCTGCCGTTTCTTGCGCAAGGGGCCAATATGGCCATCGAGGACGCCTGGGTTCTGGCAGCTGAACTGGAAAAACACGACGACGTGCATGCGGGGCTGTCGGCGTATCAGGCACACCGGACAAAACGGGTGCGCCGTGTGGTCAGGGCCTCGGCGCGCAATGCACGCGCATATCATCTGAAATCAAAAGTTATGCGCGCCGCGTTTCACGCGGGGATCGGGTTGGCCAACCGTTTCGCCAACGCGCGGCTGCGACGCCGGTTTGACTGGATTTATGAGACAGACGTCACCAAAGTCGAATGACCGTGCGACGGTCTATGCGTCCAGATCAACCCAGATCGGGACGTGGTCCGACGGGCGCTCGCGTCCCCGCATGTGCCGGTCAATCTGGCAATCCAACAGCAGGTCGGCGCAGGATGGCGACAGCAGGAAATGGTCGATGCGGATACCGTCGTTCCTGTTCCACGCGCCGCGCTGAAAATCCCAGAAGGTATAGTTCAGCGGCGCAGCGTTGCGGGCGCGAAACGCATCGGTAAAACCAAGGTTAAGAATGCGCCGGTACGCCGCACGCGATTGCGGCAGGTAAAGCGCGTCATCTACCCAGGCGGCGGGCGTATGCGCGTCATCAGCCTGCGGAATAACGTTGTAATCACCGGCCATCAGAAACGGTTCTTCAATTTCCAAAAGAGCCTGCGCACGGTTGAACAGCCGGTCCATCCACGCCAGTTTATAGTCGTATTTCGGCCCCGGAACCGGGTTGCCGTTTGGCAGGTAAAGCCCGCAAACACGCACTGGTTTAGTCGCCATCACCGTGGCTTCGATCCAGCGCGACTGGATGTCGTCATCATCACCGGGCAATCCGCGCGTGACGTCTTCGAGCGGCAGTTTGGACAGTATCGCCACACCGTTAAAGCTTTTCTGACCGAAGGTTTCCACCGTGTAACCAAGATCCTCGATCGGCGCGCGGGGAAAAGTTTCGTCCACGGATTTGATTTCCTGCAACAGCGCCACGTCAACACCGGACTCGGGCAGCCACTCTAACAGGCGATCCATACGCGCCTTGATGCCGTTGATATTGAAACTGGCGATTTTCATCGGGGCTCCGGGCGCTTAGAAAATGCCGTTTTCTTTTTGCAAAGCACGGACATAGGCTATGATATTGTCAACGTCGCCCTTGGTCAGGCCCTTGACCGGCATCATGGATCCAAATCGCCAGTGGTGCGAGCGCACACCGTTCTGCACCGCCAGATGAAAAGCCCCGTCACCGTGGTGGCTGGGCTCGTATATACGGTGGATCAGCGGTGGTGCAACACCGTCCTGACCGGCGGCATTCTTGCCGTGACACTGGGCGCATTTGGCGTTGAATGCGGTTTCGCCGATTTGCTGCTGCGCAGTCAGAGCGGGTACAACAACGGCCACCATGCCTGTCGGTGTGGTATCGGTTTCTGTCGTGACCTCAGCCACCGAAGCGGGGGCGTCCGGCGTCACGGCGGGAATGACGATAAAAAGTGATCCGCCAATGACAAAAGCGGCTACTGCGATGATGCCAAATACCGTGGGTGAGCGCATTTTTGTTCTCCGGCAAACTTTCAGTCTGGCGGTCTTAGAACGTCAATTCGATGGCCGGGTCAAGAGGTCGGGTGGTACGTCACGTTAACATGATCCCAAAACGCTGCGCTGGCCAACTAATTGTCCGTAGCCGGTCGCAAAAACCGACTGGGTTCCTGCCAAGGCAAAACCGCAGGCGGGCCGGCATGTCCCCGGCCCGCGTGCTTGTTATAAATGGGCGATCACAGCGTGCAGGCGATCCAACCCAGCGAGACATTGAAATCCAGCGCAATCGGTGTCCCGTCGTCGGTACGTTTGTGCTGGACCTGAAAATTGTCCGACCTGATCTTGAGCACGTTGAAATAGGTGCTATTGCTCATGGGGGAATACCCCGCCGTGTTGGTTGGCTGCACAATGACCATGTTCTTGCCAAGCGCCTGGTGTTTGATCACGATGCCTTTCTGACCCACCTTGAACGGCGCGACACCGGCGATGCAGGTACCTTGCGCATGTGCGACCGGAGCGCTGAACGCCATGGAAATTGCCGTGAAGCCCAGTGCGGCCAGGGCGCGAATTGATTTTTGGTTAAAATTATGTGTCATAGTTTCCGTCCTTTCAAAATGCGGGGTATTCCGCACGATCAGACTGGAAAATCCAAAGCGTCATTATAATCACCCAAACGGGTGAAAAATGTCAGGTATTTATTGAAAAATTGATGCGGTGCCGCGCCTCCGGCGGGAATACTTACCCCAACAAGAATCGCGGACATCAAATCGAAAAGCTGGTCCCACATCCGCAAGAGCTGGTGGCGTTGGGGTTTTCGATGATAAAACGTGCGCCGATCAGTTCCTGCGAATAATCAATCACGGCGTTGGTCAGGAACGGCAATGAAATCTCGTCGATCAAAACTTTCTGCCCCTGACCTTCCAGCACCAGATCGTCGTCAGCAGCGTCGTCCAGCTTGATTTCGTATTGAAAGCCCGAACACCCGCCGCCTTCGACCGCCACGCGCAACGCCTGCGGGGTGGCGGCGTTTTTGTTGATGGCCGCCAATTGCGCAAACGCACGGTCCGTCACTTTGGGAGGCAGGGTCAGGTCCATCTTTTCTACACGACGTCCATAGGTTAGGGTTGCACTTAACATAAGGGCGAATGCCCGCCGGGACAAGAATAAGGCGAAAAATATGCTTGCGACATATGCATGCAACCCCGCACACAGCCGCGGGCGGTTGGTGCTCGAGGAAGACTCGGCGCACCGGTCGGCGTTTCAGCGCGACCGCGACCGGATCATTCACTCGTCCGCGTTTCGTCGTCTCAAGCATAAAACCCAGGTTTTCGTTGAACACGAAGGCGACTATTTTCGCACCCGTCTGACCCACAGCATCGAGGTGGCGCAGGTGGCGCGCACGATATCCGGTGTTTTGGGGCTGAATTCAGAGCTGACCGAGGCGGTGGCGCTGGCGCATGATCTGGGGCACACGCCGTTCGGTCATACGGGCGAGGACGCGCTGAATGCCTGTATGGAACCGTTCGGAGGATTTGACCACAACGCACAGGCGATTAAAATCGTCAGCATGCTCGAACGCCATTATGCACGGTTCAACGGGCTTAATCTAAGCTGGGAAACGCTGGAAGGTCTGGCCAAACACAATGGGCCGGTGGTAGGGACCATCCCCGGGGCGTTGGCGGATTTCAATGCCGAATTTGATCTGGAACTGGGCAGCTATGCCAGCGCCGAAGCGCAGGTCGCGGCGATTTCCGACGACATAGCCTACAACAACCACGATCTGGATGACGGGCTGCGTGCCGGCCTGTTCAACGAGGAGCAAATCCGCGAGCTTCCGATCATCGGCGCATGCTACGACCGGGTCGAGACACTTTTCCCCGATCTTGATTTCATTCGCCGCCGCCACGAGGCGCTGCGCCGGGTCTTTGGCGTCATGGTCGAGGATGTGATTGACGAAAGCAGGCGGATCATTGGTGAAGTTTCACCTCAAACGGTGGATGATGTGCGCGGGTCCGGTCAACAATTGATCCGGTTTTCCGCGCCCTTATACGCGGACCTGAAAGTCATCCGCGCGTTTTTCTTCAAACACATGTACCGGCACTGGAAAGTCCGCCGTATGCGCCGCAAGGCGGGCCTGATTGTCAGGGAGATGTTCGCGATTTTTATCGAAGACCCCGGTATGTTGCCGGATTCCTGGCAAAAATGGACCGGCGATACTGATCTGCAAAAGGCCAGGGTGATTGCCGATTACATTGCGGGCATGACCGACCGCTTCGCGCTGGACGAACACCGGAAACTGACCGACCCGATGTCGATGGGGTGAACTGGTGGATTTTGAGTATTTTTGGAACAATGAATAAGTATTCTCAACTGGATAGCCGCGACCGGTCGTGATAGGTGGCGCCACATCTGTATTTGGAACCGGTCATGAACCTTTTTGCCAACATTAGAACGCTTGTGATTGATAGTCTTGAAGGACTGGTGCGCGAAAATGTGCTGCCCGCCGGTCTTGATTTTTCAAACGTCTCGGTCGAGCCGCCACGCGATGCGCTGCACGGCGATATGGCCACCAACGCGGCGATGGTTCTGGCCAAGGTGGCGCGCAAAAAGCCGCGCGATATCGCGCAGGCCCTGGCGGCAAAACTGGCGGCGGACCCGCGTGTCATTTCCGCCGATGTCGCCGGTCCGGGTTTTCTGAATATGCGGCTGGATCCGGCGCAATGGCTGACGATTATACCTGTGGCGCTGGCGCAGGGCGGTAATTTTGGCCGCTCTGACATGGGCGCGGGTCGGCGCGTGAACGTGGAATTCGTGTCGGCGAACCCCACGGGGCCACTGCATGTAGGCCACACCCGCGGCGCGGTGTTTGGCGATGCGCTGGCGTCATTGCTGGATTTTGCCGGTTTTGACGTCACCCGCGAATATTACATCAACGACGGCGGGGCGCAGGTCGATGTTTTGGCGCGGTCGGTTTATTTGCGCTACCTGCAGGCCTGCGGGCAGGAGGTGGCTTTTGCGGACGGAACCTATCCCGGCGACTATCTGATCCCCGTTGGCGCAGCGGTCAAAGACAAATACGGCGACGCCCTTGTGGACCGTCCCGAAAGCGACTGGCTGGCTGATCTGCGGGTGCTGTCGACTGATGCCATGATGGATCTGATCCGCGCCGATCTGGCGGCTCTGGGCATCAAAATGGACAATTTTTACAGCGAAAAATCGCTGTACGGAACCGGGCGGATCGAGTCGGCCATTGCCGATCTGGATAGCAAAGGCCTGATCTATAAAGGAACGCTTGAGCCGCCCAAGGGCAAAATGCCCGACGATTGGGCGCCGCGTCTGCAAACACTGTTCAAATCGACAGCGCACGGCGACGATGTCGACCGTCCGGTGAAGAAATCCGACGGCGGCTGGACCTACTTTGCCCCTGATATTGCCTACCATTACGACAAGATCACCCGTGGTTTTGACGCGCTGATCGACGTGTTCGGCGCGGACCATGGCGGTTATGTGAAGCGGATGAAGGCCGCCGTGTCGGCGCTTTCGGACGGGCGTGTGCCTCTGGATATCAAACTGACACAGCTTGTGCGGCTGTTTAAGGATGGAGAACCGTTCAAGATGTCCAAGCGCGCGGGCACTTTTGTGTCCCTGCGCGATGTGGTGGATCAGGTCGGACCCGACGTGACGCGGTTTGTCATGCTGACCCGCAAGAATGACGCGCCGCTGGATTTTGATTTTGCGCGCGTTTTGGAGCAGTCCAAGGATAATCCGGTTTTTTACGTACAATATGCCTGTGCACGGATCACTTCGGTAATGACCAAGGCACGCAATGCGGGGCTGGCGGTGGACCACAATGACCTGATCAAGGCCGATCTGTCGCAATTGCAACACGAGAATGAGCTGGCGGTCGTGAAAAAACTGGCGGAATGGCCACGGTTGCTCGAACTGGCAGCCCGACACAACGAACCGCACCGGATTGCATTTTATCTGTTTGAAATGGCGTCAGAATTTCACGCGTTGTGGAACAAGGGTCACGACGATCCTTCGCTGCGTTTTCTGCAAGAGGACAATGCGCAACGCTCTGTTAGTAAAATCGCCCTTATTTCCGCCGTTTTCGTTGTGCTTTGCGCCGGACTTGGTATCCTTGGCGTAACGCCGGTGAAAGAGATGCGCTAAAGCCATCCAGACTTAAAGATTTCGGCGATCGGGCAGGCAGGCGCACCAAAGCAGGGGTGCGCGGGAAGGGCGAGCAGGCAATGAATACAATATACACTTCGGAACCGGAACCGGAACGCCAACAGGAATTGCCGCTTCACGAGGTGAGCCCGCTGCGCAAATTTACTCATTTTACCGGGGCCGTGGTTTCGGTCGCTTTGGTTTTTGGTCTTGGGTTCTGGGGATACAAAATAGCCGTGCGTGACGTAACAGCCGTACCGGTGGTGCGGGCGCTGGCGGGTGCAATGCGCGAAGCCCCCGATGATCCGGGCGGCCAAAGGGCCGAGCATCAGGGACTTGCCGTGAACAGCGTGCAGTCAGATGGTACGGTGGCCGCTGCGGCAGACGAAGTTCTACTTGCGCCCAACCCCGTGGCGCTGGCGGTAGAGGATATCGCCCAAAGCGAGGTTTACACCGGTGCCGATGACCAGCGGGCCGCACAACAAAGCGATGACACGACCGTCGCGCCCACGCATCTGGTTGATGTCATCGCCGACGCAATCCAAAGCGATCAGCAATCCTTAGATTTGGGCAACACGGGATCAGCCGCAGTGGTTAAAGACGGCTTGGCCGCACTGCCCGGAGTCAGACGTTCGCCGCGACCAAAAGCAAGGCGCGTCGCCGCGCTAATCGGTGATGTTTCGGCAACCAACAAAGGCACCGATATTATCGACGTGGACCCGTCAAGCATCGCCAGCGGAACACGGATGGTTCAGCTTGGCGCTTTTGACACTCGCAAAGATGCCCAGCGCGAATGGGCGCATATTGCGCAAAGGCACAGCGATTTGATGGGCGCGCACAAGCGGCTGATTCAAAAGGCGGAAAGCGGCGGTCGCAGTTTTTATCGTCTGCGCATGGTGGGTTTTAATGATCTGGGCGATTCGCGAAGGTTGTGTTCGGCGTTGCTGGCCCGCGGCACCCCGTGCATTCCGGTGACCGCGCGTTGATGGCATCGCGGGCAGTCATATTTGGCTGCGCAGGAACCGCTTTGACTCCGCAAGAGACCGTGTTTTTCCAAACGGTCGATCCCTGGGGATTTATTCTTTTTGCCCGCAACGTGGACGCGCCGGACCAACTGCGGGCTCTGACCGCTGAATTGCGGGCCACAGTGGGGCGAAACGCACCCGTTCTGATCGATCAGGAAGGCGGGCGTGTGGCGCGCTTGCGACCGCCCCATTGGCTGGAGTGGCCCGCGCCAATCGTGCAGGCCGCCAAAGTGGACGGCCCCCGGGCGCTTTGGGCGCAGTATCGCCTGATCGCCGCCGAATTACAGGCGGTCGGGATCGACGTAAACTGCGCGCCCATGGCCGACGTCCCGCAAAAGGGCGTGCACGAAATAATCTATGACCGGTGTTACGGCGTCGATGCGGCAGCGGTGACGACCGGTGCGCGGGCGGTGGCGCAGGGGTTACTGGCGGGCGGTATACTGCCAATTATCAAACATATTCCGGGGCACGGGCGACCGATTGCCGACAGCCATCTGGAATTACCGGTGACGCACGCCACGCGCGCACAGTTGCAGGCTGTGGATTTCGCGCCGTTCCGTGCGCTGAACGACCTGCCGATGGCGATGACGGCACACGTTGTTTACAGCCAGATCGACGCTGCGCGTCCCGCCACATTGTCGCCCGACGTCATCGGGGTGATCCGCGACGACATCGGCTTTGACGGTCTGTTAATGAGCGACGATATATCCATGAAGGCGCTCAGGGGCCGACTGGGAAGTCTGGCTGCCAAGGCTCTGGCAGCGGGTTGCGACGTGGTTTTGCATTGTAATGGCGTGATGGCAGAAATGCGCGAAATTGCCGACGCGGTGGGCGCCCTGAGCACGGCGGGCGCGGACCGCGCGGCGCGCGCGCTGAAACTGCGTAAAATGGGCGCGAAATTTGATCGCGCGGCGCTCTTGGCGCAGGCGGGCGCAGGGATTAAGGTGGCCCACAATGATTGAGGACATCGGCATAGAATCATTTGACGGCGACCCCGGGCATTCGGTCGAAAGCCGCTTGCAGTCGGAAGCCCTGTGCGTGGATCTCGATGGGTACGAGGGACCGCTCGATCTGCTGCTGATGCTGTCGCGCACGCAAAAAGTCGATGTGCGCAAGATTTCGATTCTGCAACTGGCCGAACAATATCTCGGGTTCATCGAAACCGCCAATAATCTGCGCATCGAACTTGCGGCGGATTATCTGGTGATGGCGGCGTGGATGGCCTATCTCAAGTCGCGATTGTTACTGCCGCCCGATCCCGATGACGACGGTCCAAGCGGCGCGGAATTGGCCGCGCATCTGGCGTTTCAATTGGAACGGCTGGAGGCCATGCGTCGCGCGGCGGCACGCCTGATGGCACGGGACCGCAAAGGTCGTGATTTCTTTGCCCGTGGGCTGCCCGAAAGTGTATCGCGTGCGCGCAAGATCAAATATGGCGCGACATTGCTTGATCTCATGCAGGCCTATGCGCTGGTGAAAACCAGGGATGATTTCGTGCCACTCAGCCTGAAGCGTGGGCCGGTATTCACGATGGAGCAGGCCATGGCACGGCTGGCGACGCTGGTTGGCACCGCTGTCGAATGGGGTGATCTGATTCAGTTTTTACCCGAAGGCTGGGGTGGCGAACGCGCGCATCTGCGCTCTGCGACCGCGTCGACGTTTGCCGCAGCTTTGGAAATGGTGCGCATGGGGCGGATGGAAGTGCGCCAAAACGGCAATTTCGCGCCGATTCAGTTGCGTGGAAAGACGTGAAAATGCCTGATACCGACGGCAAATTTGACACCGACACGTTATTTGACGCGCCGCCATTGGCTGAACAGGAACGCATGATCGAGGCGATGCTGTTTGCCTCTTCAGCGCCTTTGAACCTGCGCGAACTGGAGTCCAGAATGCCACACGGCTCGGATGCCGCCGAGGCGCTGACCCTTGTACGCAAACGGTTTCTTGGGCGCGGAGTGGAACTGGTGAAGGTCGGTGACGCCTACGCGTTGCGTACGGCGCCCGATCTGGGTTTTCTGATGCAGCGCGAGACAGTCGAGATGCGCAAACTGTCGCGTGCCGCAATGGAAACACTGGCGATCATCGCCTACCATCAACCCGTCACACGTTCCGAAATCGAGGAAATTCGTGGTGTAGCTGTATCCGGGGGCACTGTTGATTTGCTGATGGAACAGCAATGGATTCGGCTTGGGCGACGACGCATGACGCCCGGGAGGCCCGTAACATTCGTGGCTACTCAGGAATTTCTGGATCATTTCGGGTTGGAATCAGCGCGCGATTTGCCGGGGTTGAAAGAGTTGCGTGACGCCGGGCTTTTGGATAACCGGCCACCGCCCGGAGATGCCCCTGCGATTGTTGACGACGGGTTGTCAGACGATCCCGACGCCGGACAGGACGAGATGTTTGAATGATCCCTACGGATGAAAGGTCGTGGCGATGGAAAGAATGATCATGATGATTCTGCGCCGCGTGATGTTTCGATTGATGAATATTGGCATCAGGCGCGGAACGCGCGCGAGTGGCAAACCGCGCAATCCCCGAAACCGCAACACCCGGAAATAACAGGGCGTGCACCTGCTGTCTGGCTTTCATCCGGGGCAAAAGATGGGCTTTTGGTCTAATCTGAGCCGCCGAATTTTCGCCAAAATCCTTGCACCAATTTCCAAAGCATTGTTCAGGTAAAACGCGAAATACCGCAATGATCCTGATTGAGTGTGAACAGACGACCTGTAGAAAACCCCTTGCCAGAGGTCAGGCCCGGCCTTCATGTGCTTCGGTTCGGATCATTTATTGAAATCAAAATTTCCGATGTTGCCCAGCATCTGCTGCAAAAAGGTGATGCCCTTGATCGCCGATGCCGTGACCCGGCGACTTAGTGCGATCACCCGTCCGTCTTCCAGCGTAAAACGCTCTACATTGGACACCACACCGCGCTTGTCAAAAGACACTGCCACCAGCTGGCGGTCGATCACCTCGGGTTCCTTATATGTGAAATGGCGCACGCGGCTTGATACGTAATACCACCCGCCTTCCTGCAATACTCCGGCGCTCGATGGGCGCCCGATGGTTTCTTCGACTGAGGCGCGGTCATCCACACCCACAATGATTTCTTCCAGTTCAAGATCGGTCGGCGCATATCCATGGTTGACAAAAGTCGCCGAGCACCCGATGACGACGCTCAGTAAAAAACAGGCAAAACCCTGCGTCGCCCTTTCCTGCCATGCTGTCATGCCGACCTCTGTGTTGCCCGTTGCTTCGTGATCCGGTCCTAACCAACCCGCACAAAACATTCAAGAAAGTTGACGCGCCACGGGCCGATATTTGTGGAAAGTTGCAAAATCATGCCGATCGATCCCCCCCCCAAAGCCGGGCTTAGCGGTGCCGGTAACCATGTGGTGGAATTTTCCGCACTGAACGCGCGGCGCACCACAGAGTTCACGGTGACTCCCGATGGGCGCCGCCGGAGTGAAATTTGCGGCCAATTCGGGCTGCTCGCGTTGCGAAAACTTAGTTTTCATGCGGCGCTGCGCAGCGATGGGCGCTCGGATTGGCGGCTTGACGGGACTTTGGGTGCCACGGTTGAACAACCTTGTGTGGTGACGCTTGAACCCGTGACGACGCGCCTTGATGTCGCGTTCACGCGGCGCTTCATCGCCGACGACGAAGGGGCCCAAGCGCCGTCCGAAGTCGAATTCGACGGCGACGAACAACGTGAGCCGCTGACACCGACGATTGATCTTGAGGACATCCTGCTTGAAGTTCTGGCGCTGAACTTGCCGTTGTATCCGCGCGTTGACGATGCATTACTTGGTCAGGCACAGTTCGCTGCGCCGGGTGTCAGCCCGCTGCGGGACGAAGATGCCAAACCATTTGCGCCCCTTGCGGCGCTGCGCGATAAAATGAACAAATAGCATCAATTCGCGAAAAAGGGCTTGCGGATACTTTATTCTTTTGTATTTTCGCCGCTCTCTTTCCAATTCAGGTTGGCAAGCCCTTACGTCTGTGCGTATACGTGCTTAACACCGCTCATCTGAAATCATCCGGGATCACCCCCGACAAATAAAGGTTGCGACATGGCTGTCCCCAAAAGTAAAATCACCCGCTCTCGTCGGGGGCAAAGGCGGTCTCATGATGCGCTGGTCGCCGGTAACCCCAACGAATGTCCCAATTGCGGTGAATTAAAGCGCCCGCATCACGTCTGCAGTGCTTGTGGCCATTACGGCGATCGCGAAGTGGTCGTTATGGCCGACGATATCGATCTGGACGACGACGCAGCATAACGCAAAACTGCCGGGGGCAGGAACGTATGACGGCGGGTTTTGAGGACACATTTTCTAGTTCTACGGATCAGGAAGACGTGGTTGTGTCCATCGACGCCATGGGCGGTGACCGTGGCCCCGGCGCTGTCGTAGCCGGCATGGTTCTGTCGGTTAAAAACCATCCCGATATCCGGTTTGCGATTCATGGCGACGAGCCAAAACTTCGGCGGTTGATCGGCAAACGCAAATTGCTTGCCGACCGCTGCGAGATTTTCCACACCGAGCGTACCGTGGCGATGGACGAAAAACCCAGCCACGCCATGCGAAACGGCAAAGGCACCTCGATGTGGGGCGCGATCGAGTCTGTGCGCGATGGCGCGGCATCTGTCGCGGTGTCTTGCGGCAACACCGGCGCTTTGATGGCGGTGTCGATGATCCGTTTGCGCAAGGCCCCCGGGGTGACACGTCCGGCCATCGCGGTGTTGTTTCCGTCGCGCAACCCGCAAAGTTTTAATATCATGCTTGACGTGGGTGCCGACATTCGGGCCGATGCAAAGGATCTGCTGCAATACGCGCTGATGGGGACATCCTATGCGCGTAACGGACTGGGATTGACCCAGCCACGCATCGGCTTGCTGAACGTGGGTACAGAAGAACACAAAGGCCACGCCGTTTTGAAAGAAGCACACGATCTGATCACCAGCGTCGCTGCGGAAAACGGACTTACCTTTGTGGGCTTTGTTGAAGGCGGAGATATTCCGTCGGACAAAGTTGATGTCATCATTACCGACGGGTTCACGGGCAACGTCGCGCTGAAAACCGCTGAAGGTACCGCCAGCCTGATCCGTGAACTTTTGGCCAAAGCCTTTCGGTATTCGCCGCTGTCGCGCCTTGGCGCATTGTTTGCCCTGACGTCGCTGCGGCGTCTGTCCAGGCGCATCGATCCGCGTCGGGTGAACGGCGGTGTTTTTCTGGGGCTCAACGGCATTGTCATAAAATCGCACGGCGACGCCGACGCGACCGGCGTATCTGCGGCGATAGGACTGGCCTACCGGCTGGCGCAGAACGATTTTAGCAAAAAACTGTCGGCGCGGGTTGCGTCTGGTTCTGCCGGGCGCGATGATGCACCCGCGCTCGCAGCTGAAAGTTAAACTATCTGATGAATACCCTTCGCGCAGTCGCAATTGGTGTTGGGCACTATTTGCCTGAACGCGTCGTTCCCAATGCAGAATTTGAAAAAACGCTTGATACATCCGATGCGTGGATCAAATCGCGTTCGGGTATCGAGAGGCGCCATTTTGCTGCCGAAGGCGAGCTCACGTCGGATTTGGCGATCAAGGCGGCAAACAACGCGCTGAAAGATGCCGGTATAACCGCCGATACGCTGGACGCCGTTGTGCTGGCCACGTCGACGCCGGATCAGACTTTTCCCTCTACTGCAACGAAAGTGCAGGCAGCTCTGGGCATGACCAGCGGTTTTGCCTTTGACGTTCAGGCAGTGTGCGCTGGTTTCGTCTTTGCCACGGCCAACGCCAATGCGCTGATCGTATCGGGACAGGCACAGCGCGTTCTGGTGATTGGTGCCGAGACATTTTCGCGTATCATGGACTGGCAGGACCGTTCGACCTGCGTGCTGTTTGGCGACGGGGCCGGGGCTGTGGTGCTTGAGGCACAGCCGGCAGAAGGTACACCACAGGACAGGGGCATTCTGGCGACAGACCTTCATTCGGACGGGCGTTTCAACCAGCTTTTGTATGTGGACGGCGGCGTGTCCTCGACCCAAACCGCGGGTGTGCTAAAAATGGAAGGCCGCGAAATTTTCAAACACGCGGTTGTCAAGTTGGCGCAGACCGCCGAAGCTGCCCTGTCCAAGGCAGGGCTTGAGGCCAGCGATATCGACTGGGTGGTGCCGCATCAGGCCAATTTGCGGATCATCAAATCCACGGCCCAGAAAATGGGATTGCCCATGAGCAAAGTAGTGGTGACCGTTCAGGACCACGGCAACACTTCGGCGGCCTCGATTCCGCTGGCGATATCGGTGGGCAGCGCGACTGGAAAAATCACCCAAGGCGACCTTTTGGTGACCGAAGCCATTGGCGGTGGCCTGGCCTGGGGGTCGGTTGTTTTGCGCTGGTAGCGAATAATCGCTTGTTTCCAACCCGTTGATATTGACTCTTAATTCTGATTCTCTCTAAGCTTGTGCTATTGATAATCAGGGGGGGATTTTTGATGAGTGGAAAAACCATGACGCGCATGGATCTTAGCGAAGCAGTGTTTCGCGAAGTGGGCCTGTCGCGCAACGAATCTGCCGATCTTGTGGAAAGCGTTCTAAGCCATATGTCCGACGCTTTGGCCTCGGGGCACAGCGTAAAAATATCATCTTTTGGCACCTTTGGTGTGCGCGATAAATCCGCGCGTGTCGGCCGAAATCCAAAGACCGGCGAAGAGGTGCCAATCCACCCGCGCCGGGTTTTGACCTTTCGGCCGAGCCACCTGATGAAAGAAAAGGTCGCCGCCGGTAACCGTCGTTAACGGCGCACGGCGATGAAAAAATCCCCCGAAGCATTCAGAACGATCAGCGAAGTCGCTGAGTGGCTGGGCACGCCTGCCCATGTTCTGCGTTTCTGGGAAAGCCGGTTTTCGCAGGTCAAGCCTGTCAAGCGTGCCGGCGGTCGACGCTATTACCGGCCGACGGATATGGCGCTGTTGGGGGGCATCCGCCGCCTGTTGCACGACGACGGTATCACCATCAAAGGCGTGCAGAAAATCCTTAAGGAAAAGGGTGTAAAGCACGTAGCCGGGATGGCGGTCGAGCAATTGCAATCGACCGGTGACGCCAGTGATTTCGAACAAGCCGATCAGACCACAGCGGCACCCAAGTCACCCGACGCCGCGCCGCGCCCCGTTTTTGGCTACGTCGGCACCGCACCAAGTTTTGACGAACGTGCGAATGAGATCAAAGAAAGCCGCTCGGACAGTGAGGCAGAAGCAACGGTGGCAGCACCACCGGCCGACTCGTCTGAAAGCGCGCCGGTCGCTCCGCCGCCAAAGCGCAGCGGCGTGGGGCTGGCGTATGGCGGCCCGCGCGAGAAACGTATTCACGTACTTTATGGCAAGCTGCGCGATCTGCGTGCCAAAATTGCCGAGGATATGGACGTGGGCTGAGTCGGGTGTCAGAATTTCAGGCGACCACGCGCGGGTTGCCGGTTTCACGCTTGCTCCATTGGTCAAAACACGTATAACACGCCCCAAGTCGGGCTATGGCGCAGCTTGGTAGCGCGTTCGTCTGGGGGACGAAAGGTCGTGAG
>CAZPQL010000024.1:0-36720 GCA_964588725.1 uncultured Rhodobacterales bacterium | reverse complement strand
GCATGATCCGGTCTATTACCTGCGCATGAAGCTGAACGGTGCCAAAATTCTGGACTACCCGCACCTGTGGCGTTGGCTGTGCCGGGTTTATGCGATGGACGGCGTGGCGCAAAGCAACTCGCTGATCCACTGCCGTCAGGGGTACTTTGGCCGCTCGTGGAACAACGTTGTGCCGCTGGGGCCGGTCCGTCCGATGACTTATCCCGAGGCTTACAGGCACCCGGAGCTGTCGGAGCTTTAATTACGCCTTACAATTGCAACGCCTTGTTCACCAATGATTGTTTGCTCGTATAATCTGACACATCCACGCCACGTCCGGTCAGCGCTTCGCGCAGGTCTTGCTCGCTCAAAGCTTCGATCGCCTGTGTGGTCATGTTCATGAAATTGATTTTGCGCAGAACCGGCGGATTGACCTCACCAAACGCGCGGACCTTGCTGAAATTGAAATCATCGGCGTATTTATCAAAAAAGAAGCTCAGAAAAGTGTTGATGGCCGGTCTGACCCGTGGATCGTCTGTCATATGCGCGCCTGATGCATCAAGAGCGTCCACCATCAGCTTTACCCAGCGCGCCGCTCCTTGGTCATTCATCACCTGCAGGGCATTGTGGGTATGATGAAAATTCAGCCTGAATTCCGCGCCGTGGTAGGCGTGCCCGCCGCCCATCACGTCAATCCACATCGACGACTGTGTTCTGATGTGGTGATCGACATTGCCAACGCGCGCAAAGACCGCGCGAAACCAGTCTTCATCTTCAAAGACACGGGAATAGAAATTTTTCAGGATGGCCTGAATGCGCTGGGGTCCAAGCACCGAATAAAGTTGCCAGAACTGAATGGGCTTTCCGCCGTCATTTGATGCCACAAGCGAAATAATCTGCGCCATCCTGTGACCGTCGCGCGGCAGAACCTTTTGCGCGATGGCCGCTGAAATGTATTTGCGCTGAATGCTTTCAGACATGTAACCGTGGTGCGGTGGGAAAACTGGGTAGGAATATGTGGGCATTGGACTTTCCGGCGGTGATACACTTGGGGCCTTGAAGACGCATATCCAGGCGCCGGGTGCATAAGTGTTGATCCCGCGTCAGGATTACAACCCTGCACAAGGCGACATCACCGTCCGTTCGCAGCTGCGGGTTTCAGATTTGCCCAGCTTGGGGTTCACCCCGCCACCGCCTTACCAGTCTTCCTTTTGCACAAACCGGCACTTGACCGGCAGTTTCATCGCCGCCAGCCGCAGGGCTTCGCGGGCAACGACCTCGGTCACGCCGTCGATTTCGAACATAGTGAGGTTTTCAAGATCCGGCTTACGCAATTTCGGCTTTGCGGGACTTTGCTGCCTTTGAACGAATGTCGGCTTTTGGTTTGAGTTTCTTGGAAGGCTGGCAAAAAAAGACGGCAGCCTTTGACCGCTGCCGCTTCGTTTCTGGTCGCTTCGACTAGAGAGTAAGTTGTACGTATGCCGCGATCAGAACCGAGATGATCACCAATTCAACAACAAGTGGGGGCAAGACTGCCTTGTCGAAACCATCAGCGATAATCCCGACAACCCGACCAAAGGCGACGACCCCAAGCAATAACGCAACGGCGATAAAGCCGAGTGTTTGACCGGCCGCAAGACCATAAACCAGCATGGCAACGCTGGCGAGGAACAGCCCGCCGATCACGGATCGGATGGTGCTGAGACCGGGCGTTCCGATGGGCTCGACGGCGAAGTTTTTGACCATGCGGCGTGGGGCGAACATTGACATTGCGCCGAGACCAAGAAGCATGACTGTTGCGAGGCCGACGAGGATTTGAAGTGTGAGTTCCATTTTAAGGTCTCCTTTGAGATTGAGATTAAGGTTGGGCTAAGGCCGCGAAGCGGTGCACAGCCTGGTTGGCGTTGTCCTGGAAGTCAGGGTTGGCGAGTGTGCTGTCGATCTCGGCTTGGTCTATGACTGGGCCAGTGGGCGCCCCCTCGCGACTGGCATAGAAGTGCCCGCTTTCAAACTTTGCGTTCAGAAGGCCATCAACGTACCGCTTGGCACCAGTTTCGACGCTGTGCATCATCCCGAAGACAGGCATCAGCGTGCCGCCGATGTATTTAAAGAAGACCTTCTTCAGAAACGGCAGATCGTCCATGCCATTGGTGCCGGTCGTACCTCCGGGGCTCATTGTAACAAAGCGGATATGAGGATGTTTGCGGGCCATCGAGCCCATCCACATCGCGCCGGTCAACTTGATGGTGCCGTAGATGTTCAATGGGTCGGCGTCCGGACCAAACTTTCTGCCATCTGCGATGGCGGCAAATTCCTCTTCAGAAGATGATCGCATATCGGGCTTGGCGACTCCCATCTTAGGAATTCCGCGCGCGGCCTCAGATCCAGCGTAGAGCACGGTCGAAGTGACCAACTGTCGCTCAAGCAACTCATCAACCAGCACAACATGGCCAAGAACGTTTTGCGCGAAGATATTGGTAACTCCGGAAGTGGTGAGGTCGTTTGGCGTTCTGCCTCCTGTGCCACCTGCATTCAGGATCACTGCATCGACAGGACTAGACACACCAGAGACTGCTGAACGTACGGAACTGGGGTCCGACATATCCATCAGAATGATGTCGAAGATGGCCTTTCCCGTTTCGGCCTCCAATGCGGTCTTAGCGGCCTCGGCCTTCTCCAGATTTCGGCAAGCCAGGTAAATTTTTTCGATGCCGTTGCGAAGCGTCAATTGTCGGGCGGCTTCGCGGCCAAGTCCGGCATTCGCTCCGGTTATCAGTACGGATTGGATCGGTTTCATGGGTAGGTTTCCTTGGTTACGTGTTCGATGCGCCCAAAGTATGCTGATCGAAATTTGATCTGTAGATAGGAAAAACTAGACACCGTGCATCAAAAATGAAACACATGCACATGATGAAACAGGCAAGCCATTCCCTAAACTGGGACGATTTGAAGTACTTTCTAGCGGTCGCACGGACGGGAACGTTGCGTGGTGGTGCTGACAGTATCCTGGTGAACCACACCACCCTGACCCGGCGCCTGTCGGTCATGGAAGATCGCGTCGGAAGTCGCCTCTTCGACCGCTCAAAGCAAGGGCTCGTCCTCACTCAGCTTGGTGAAGAGTTGTTGCCGCACGCAGAGCGCGTCGAAGAGGAAATGAACGTTGCTTCCCGGATTATCGTTGGTCGTGACGCACAACCCTCCGGTACTGTATATGTCACCATGCCCCACGGTTTGGCGATGACCTCCCTGATGGATGATCTGGCGAATTTTGCTGACCTTTATCCCGATATTCATCTCAACATGAACTTTACAAACGACGTTCGTGATCTGACACGACGTGAAGCCGACGTTTCCCTTCGGATCGCGAACGAAGTGACGGATGACGTAGTGGGTAGAAAATTAGTCCAGATGTCTCAAGCGGCCTATTGCACGAAAGAATTTGCCGAGAGGATAAAGGACAATGGCGGTGATGGATTGCACCTGATCGGTTGGCACGAACCGGAAGAAGCGACCTCCGCCCAGTGGGTGAAGGAAAGTTATTACCCAAAGGCAATCCTGAAACATCGGGTCTCTGAGTTGGTGCCGCTTATCACCTTGGCAGCATCTGGCCTTGGCATGGCCTATCTCGCCTGCAACCTCGGAGACCGGAACCCAGACCTGATCCGTGCCCCGTTTCAAAAACCGACGCCCTATCGCAGCATCTGGCTGCTGCTTCACCGCGATCTTCGCAATACAGCACGGGTTCGTTTGTTCGTGGACTTTCTCGCTGCGAGAGTGCGCTCAAGAAAAAATGAATTCTGGGTAACCGGTACAAAAAAAACACGATAGCAGTCACTCGCTGCTCCCTGACGATTTAGCAGTTTGGGCTCAAAGCCGCCATTCCCCATAAACCCCGCCAATAAAAAACCCCCAGCCTTGCGACTAGGGGTTTCAAATTTCATTATCTCAACTGCGTGCGGCCCGGAGGAAACTTCGTTTCCCCTACACCGCACTTGATTTAGCTTTCGCTAAATCACCAATCTTCCTTCTGCACAAACCGGCACTTGACCGGCAGTTTCATCGCCGCCAGCCGCAGGGCTTCGCGGGCAACGACCTCGGTCACGCCGTCGATTTCGAATATGACGCGCCCCGGTTTTACCTTGGCCGCCCAGTATTCGACCGAACCTTTACCCTTGCCCATCCGAACCTCGGTGGGTTTTTTGGTGACGGGCACGTCGGGGAAAATCCGGATCCAGACGCGGCCCTGACGTTTCATGTGACGCGTCATGGCGCGGCGCGCGGCTTCAATCTGGCGCGCCGTGATGCGCTCGGGTTCAATGGCTTTCAGGCCGTAAGCGCCGAAATTCAGATCGGTGCCACCCTTGGCCAGACCGTGAATGCGGCCCTTAAAGGCTTTGCGGAATTTTGTACGCTTTGGTGAAAGCATGGTTATTCTCCTTCAGGGGTTGGTCTCCGTCAGCGGCGTGACGGGCGACCACCTCCGTCTTGCAGTTCCTGGGCTTTGCGGTCGCGGGCCTGTGGATCATGTTCCATGATCTCGCCTTTGAAAATCCAGACCTTCACACCGATGATGCCATAGGCGGTCAGCGCTTCGCAGGTGGCGTAATCGATGTCCGCGCGCAGCGTGTGCAGCGGTACACGACCTTCGCGGTACCATTCGGTTCGCGCGATTTCGGCGCCGCCAAGACGTCCGGCGCAGTTAATCCGGATGCCAAGGGCACCCATACGCATGGTGGTTTGCACCGCGCGTTTCATGGCGCGGCGAAAAGACACCCGACGTTCCATTTGCTGGGCCACGGATTCAGCGACCAGTTGCGCATCCATTTCCGGCTTGCGCACCTCGACGATATTGAGATGCAGTTCGCTGTCGGTGAACCGCGCCAGTTTTTTGCGCAGCGTTTCGATGTCGGCGCCTTTTTTGCCGATGATCACACCAGGGCGGGCCGAATGGATGGTGACGCGGCATTTTTTATGCGGGCGCTCGATAATGACCCGCGACACACCGGCCTGCACGCATTCCTTTTTGATGAATTCGCGTATCTTGATGTCTTCCAGCAGAAGATCGCCAAAATCGGCTGATTTAGCATACCAGCGGCTGTCCCATGTGCGGTTGACCTGAACGCGGAAACCAATCGGATTGATTTTCTGACCCATTATGCCTGCTCCTCTACCTGACGCACTTTGACTGTGACCTGAGCAAAAGGCTTCAGGATTTTGCCGTACCGGCCACGGGCACGGGGGCGACCGCGCTTCATCGTCAGGTTTTTACCAACCCAGGCTTCGGCGACGATCAGATCGTCAACGTCCAGACCGTGATTGTTTTCGGCATTGGCAATTGCCGATTGCAGGGTTTTTAGCACGTCGTCCGAAATGCGTTTTTTGGAAAACGTCAGGTCAGTCAGAGCTTTTTCGACTTTTTTGCCACGGATCAGCTGCGCCACCAGGTTTAGCTTTTGCGGCGAGGTCCGCAGCATGCGGCTGACGGCCATGGCTTCGTTATCTGCCACGCGACGGGGGTTTTTCGCTTTGCCCATGATTATTTCCGCTTCGCTTTTTTGTCGGCCGCGTGACCGTAATAGGTTCGGGTCGGGCTATATTCGCCGAATTTCTGACCAATCATTTCCTCGGAAATCATTACGGGGATATGTTTGCGGCCATTGTACACGCCAAACGTCAGACCCACGAACTGGGGCAGAATAGTCGAGCGGCGCGACCAGATTTTGATGACTTCGTTGCGACCGGATTCGCGCGCGACTTCTGCCTTTTTAAGGACATGGGCATCGACGAACGGGCCTTTCCAGTTAGAGCGTGACATAGTCTAGCGACCCTTCTTCTTGGCATGACGCGAGCGCAGGATGTATTTATTGGTGGTTTTATTGGAACGCGTGCGCGCGCCTTTGGTCGGCTTGCCCCATGGAGAAACCGGATGGCGGCCACCGGATGTGCGGCCTTCGCCACCGCCGTGCGGGTGATCGACCGGGTTCATGGCCACACCGCGAACCGACGGGCGAACGCCCTTGTGGCGCATGCGACCGGCCTTGCCGTAGTTCTGGTTTGAATTGTCGGGGTTGGAAACGGCGCCGACTGTCGCCAGACACTCTTGTCGCACCAGACGCAATTCACCCGATGACAGACGGATCTGAGCGTAGCCGCCGTCGCGTCCCACAAATTGAGCATAGGTTCCCGCCGCGCGCGCGATTTGGCCGCCTTTGCCGGGCTTGAGCTCGATATTGTGGACGATTGTCCCGATGGGCATCCCGGAAAACGGCATGGCATTGCCGGGTTTCACGTCGACCTTGGCCGAGGAGATAATCTTGTCGCCAACGCCCAACCGTTGGGGTGCCAGAATATAGGTTTGTGTGCCGTCGTCATATTTGATCAGCGCGATGAACGCCGTGCGGTTGGGGTCGTATTCGATCCGCTCGACCGTCGCCGGCATATCGGTTTTGCTGCGTTTGAAATCAACGATGCGATACAGGCGCTTGGCGCCGCCACCTTTGCGTCGTTGCGTAATCCGTCCGGTGTTGTTCCGTCCGCCCTTTTTGGTCAATCCCTCGGTGAGGGCTTTGACGGGGCGGCCTTTCCAAAGCTCCGAACGGTCGATCAGAACCAGCCCACGCTGGCCCGGCGTCGTTGGTTTGTACGACTTGAGTGCCATGTTGCTGTCTTCCGTTTTGCTTTCGGGGCGTGCGCCCCTATGGTGAACGGCCCCGTAGGTCCGCTGGGTGGTCAAAGGTCAGCGGCCCCGGAACGAATCCGAGGCCGAAACACCCGCGCGGTATAGATGGGGTTGAAGGGAGTGGCAAGGGGCTGTGGGCATTTGGACGCGCATTGTTTTTTCGAAAAAAAGTCACTGGAATTGCAAAATTTAGCAATGTATAGGGTGATATAGCGTTTTTAGCTATATCTTACTATATCTTACTATAACTTGACCGGGAAAAAATTGTGGACCCATATTTAAATCCCTTCGCGCCAGGGGCAGGAAGTCGCCCGCCAGAGCTTGCAGGACGCGACGATGTCTTGAAGCAGGCCAAAGTAGCCTGTCGCCGTGCAATCACAGGCAAACACGCAAGATCACAGATGTTACTGGGGCTGAGGGGCACAGGTAAAACGGTCTTATTAAATGAAATAAAGAAGATAGGACAAGAAGAAAACCTGCTTACCTCGACGATCGAGTCCCCAGAAAACACAAGCCTTCCACGCCTGCTTGTGCCTGAAATGAGAAAAGTAATGCGTTCACTGTCCGTTGTGGAAACCGCGAAGGACCTCGCCAATCACGGACTCAAAGGTTTGCGCGGTTTTGCATCGATATTCAAAGTGGGAATCGCCGGCTTGGAGGTTGGCGTTGAATCAGAGCCGGGACTGGCCGACAGCGGTAATCTTGAATTTGATCTGCCAGATCTTTTTGAGGCAATAGGACAAGCGGCCAAGGCTGCGGGAAAGGGTTGGCTTTTGCTATTTGATGAGGTCCAATACCTCTCTAACGACGATCTTTCTGCCCTGACCGTTTCAATGCATCGAATGTCTCAGTTTGGTTTGCCTGTTGTATTCGTTGGGGCCGGATTGCCGCAGGTGGCGCGGCTTGCCGGCGATGCTAAATCATATGCTGAACGACTTTTTGCATTCCCAGCCATAGGCGCATTGGATGAAAGTTCTGCTACTCGTGCGATACGGATTCCTATTGAAGATGAGGACGCCGTCATCACTGATGAGGCGCTGAAGGAAATTGTCACAAAAACTCAGGGTTATCCCTTTTTCTTGCAAGAGTGGGCTTCAAAAGCATGGGATCATGCGGAGGCTCCGGAAATTAACCTTGCCGAGGTGCAGGAAACCTATGGTGAAACAATTGCATCGCTGGACGAGGGCTTCTTTAAGGTTCGGATCGATAGGCTAACAAAATCCGAAATTCAGTTTGTTGACACAATGGCAAAACTTGGCGACGGGCCATACGCAATGGTGGATATTGCTTCTGCCATGAATCGAAAAATCTCATCAATCGGGCCTGCCAGAGCAAACATCATAAAAAAGGGAATGGTCTACAGTACCGATTATGGTTTCTTAGACTTTACAGTTCCGCTTTTTGCGGACTTTCTGAGAAGGCAGAGCGCGCGCGTCTAACAAATCGCGCGGTCTATCCTGAATACACCCGAAAATGATCAACGCCAAATCGCATCGAAAGGCCCGCTGGGTGAGTTAGAAATGCGCACCCTTCGGTTTTTAATTGGGTATGCATAAAGCCCTGTCGAGACGTTGATGGTGTTTCATCTTCCAACGCGACCTACGCATTTTTGGCGTCTTTACGCCTATCAAGATCACCTTTGGCACACCTGGCGTTGACAGCCCTCCGCAACCTAAGCCAAAGCCGTTTGGGGCGTCGCAACCATTTCGGCAAGTCCCTCAAGGTTACCCATGATGACCTTGCCCAGCGCCATTCGCATCATCGTCTGACCCATCAGCCAGCCAAGCGGGCCGTATTTTGCGCGGAACTTTAGGCCCCAGTTCACTTTCGTGCGTCCGCCAGTCATGGGCTCGATTGATATCTCGGCAAAGGCCTCTTTCATGGGAATTGACCCCATTTCCGACATCAGAACGCGCATGCTGCGCCCCTCTTCCCAGGCGGTTACCTCTTCAACAATCGACGTCCCGTTGGCGAAATTGTTGCGCCGTTTTGAACCCATGCCGTCTTTGCCTTCGGTCAATGGATCAACCGATACAACCAACGGGCAGAATTCATCGTCATGCATATAGTCGGCCAGCAATTGCCAGACTGCATCGGGTTTGGCGTTTATGGTGCGCTGTTTCAGAACGTGGATCATTTTGTTTTCCCCTTATTCCGGCGGTTTGCCTGAGATTCGGTTTACATTGACCTCCTTCTACCGACACACTGCTGACAGCATGGTGTCAGTAGTGTGTCAGTAAGGTCGGGAAATGCGACGTACAGAGCGACTTTTTCAAATTATCCAGATCCTGCGGGCCAACAAATCACCTGTCACCGGCAAGAGTCTGGCCAATGAGCTGGAGATTTCCCTGCGCACCCTTTACCGCGATATGGCCGAGTTGATTGCGCAACGCGTACCACTGACCGGTGAGGCAGGCACAGGATATGTTTTGGACGACGGCTATGACATGCCGCCGTTGATGCTGACAGCCGATGAATTGGAAGCCGCCGTACTTGGGTCGGCCTGGGTCGCGACACGGGCTGATCCGTCTCTGGCGCTGGCCGCCCGCGACCTGATGACCAAATTGACATCCGCGATTCCCGACGAACTGCGCCCGATTATTCTGGATGCGGGCATCAAGGCGGTATCGACACGGCCAAAGATTCAAGAGCGTTTTGAGGGCGCGCTGCTGCGCCAGGCAATCCGCGAGCGTCTGAAGTTAAGGCTTGTCTATCAGGACCAGCGCGGCACAGTCACGGACCGAATCATCTGGCCGCTTTTCATCGCCTATCTGGATGACTCGCGTATGATCGTCGCCTGGTGCGAAACGCGACAGGACTACCGGCATTTTCGGACCGATCGGGTTTCGTCGATGGCGGTTAGCGAGGGCAAATACCCGAAGAGGCGTTCAATTCTGGTAAGGGATTGGGAGGTTTTGATTGAGAAGAGGTTGGGCAATTAGACGGGAAAGGCAAAAAACCGCACTAACATTCAAAATACTTCTTTATTTTATGCGGGGTATCTGGTGAAAAACACACACCGTTTTTGACCCGTAAAAACACATCCTCGACCAAGTCGGGTTGGGGGATAAGTAGTCCAATCGCATATCCTCGGTCGATCTGTTCAGCTTTGTACAGTGTTGCCTTAGCATAAAATACGAATGATAGATGACGGATAAAATCGTGATCCAACCCGGTCAATTCGCAGGTTGTATCGCAACCGTCATAAAATGTGCTGACCGGAACCAGCAAGTTCAGACCTAAGATGCAAGTATCGTTACATACAACATGAAGATGATTTTGATCAGGGTTACTTCGTGATCCAGAAGGAAGCAGCAAGGTGCCTTTTCTGTGAGCCATAGATCAAAGTGAGGCCAGTAAATCAGAAGCACGGTTTAGGCTATTCAGTTCGCGCGCACGCTCCAAAGGATTATCCAGACCAACAGCCGTCATTATTCGATCCAAGGGAATTGGGATAGATGAACCATTTGGGTCCTGCCACTCAACTATGTGGTTGTGCGTCCAGTCGGCTAAATCGAAACCATCCATCTGACCGAATTGAATCCACACTATATTTAGAATGCCGATATCCCCTTCACTAAGGCAATCAAGATCGTCCAAAGTCATATTCAAATTGGAAAGCCCAACGTCATTATTGGCGCGGTCTTGCAGGTAATTTGACCACCCACCATCATTTCGATAAGCACCGTTCAAATAATCCAGAGTGGAAGAATTAACCGGGCCATGTGGCATCGAAACCCGAGCTTCGTCTTGTATTGGGTGCCCACGTTTCGACAAGCTTTCACGGTCAGCGAGATACACCAATTTCACCGCCTTCAAAATGTTGATGGTGTTCCCATCTTGCATGGCGAAATACGCGATGGTCTGGGCCGCTTTTTTGGGATCGTAAGACATGTTTGAATAGATTTCCTCTTCGACCAATATGGGCCCAAAGTGCCGACTGTGCAATATTTGAACCAAATATGTGAAAGAGATGTTGCTTTTTCGTGCAACCGGTGTGGATTGCTCTACAAGTGTGTGGATTCAAGTCCCTCAAAAAACCCCCCCACGATCCGTGCGGGGCATTCCCCCCTCACTGCCCAATCTTCAAGATCGCCTGCCAGTTCTGCTGACCGTCCAGAACCCGCACAACCTCAAGCGCTTCTTGCGAAATCTGGTATACCACCACATGCTGCCCGCTTGGGTGTATGCGCACTTTTGGGTCAAACTCGGTCCATTCACGAGCAATCTCTGGCATTTCCAGCAAAGTCTGAAACGTGTCATTCAACGCATCAATGTAGCGATCCGCCTGCGCGAGTGACCACTTATCGGTCGTGTAAATCCAGATGTTTGTCAGGTCTTTTACCGCAACAGGGGTCAGGCGAAGTTCGGTCAGCTTAACGCTGGCCATGCTCCCTCCGCCTGACCGTCTTGAACTCTTCAAAGTCAAACGGGGCCGGTTCGCCGCTGGCAATTCCCCTGTCTATCTCTGTTTGAAGATGTGTAATCGCCTCTTCCCGCTCTTTGTCCTGACGGATCAGGTGGCGGACGTAATCGCTGGTATTGGCGAAACTCCCCTCCTTAGTCCGGGATTCAGTCCAGTCTTTCATTGGCCCAGGGAGGGAGACGTTCATGGTTGCCATCCGCTAAAAATGGGGATTATGGCAAACTTTGTCAACATTTTTCGGTTAAAAAAGAATGCGCATTAAAAAAAAATGCGCACCCTTTGGTTTATCAAATGGAAAGCTTAAAGCCCCGTGCTCACATCAATCGTGTTACCCTCTTCCAGGGTAACATAGGCTTTCTTCACATCCTTGCGCCGGCCCAAAACGCCCTTAAAGCGTTTGGCTTTGCCTTTGGTGATGGTGGTGTTCACCGCTTTCACCTTGACGCCAAACAGCGTTTCGACCGCTTCTTTGATCAACGGCTTGTTGGCGGCAATCGCCACTTCAAACACCACGGCGTTAGCTTCGGACGCCATGGTTGCTTTTTCGGTGATCACAGGTTTACGGATCACGTCGTAAAGTTCAGCTTTTGCACTCATTTCAGTCGAGCCTCCAAGGCTTGAACACCGGCTTTGGTCAACACCAGTGTGTCGCGGCGCAGGATGTCATAGACGTTGGCCCCCATGGATGGCAGCACGTCGACACCTTCGATATTGCGGGCGGCTTGGGCAAAATTTTCGTTCACTTCGGCACCGTCGATCACCAGTGTGCGCTTCCAGCCCAGTTTTTTCAGAGCTTTGGCCAGTGAATTGGTCTTGCCGTCTTTCAGTTCAGCGACATCCAGAACAACCAGCTCACCTGCCGCTACTTTGGCAGACAATGCATGTTTCAGGCCCAATGCGCGAAACTTTTTGGTCAGATCGTGGCCGTGGCTGCGTGGTGTGGGGCCTTTGTAAACACCACCACCGCGAAAGATCGGCGCATTGCGCGAACCGTGGCGCGCACCGCCCGAGCCCTTTTGCCGGACGACTTTCTTGGTCGAATAGCTGGTCTCAGAACGGGTTTTCACCTTGTGGGTTCCGGCCTGACGTTTCGCCAGTTGATAGCGCACGACGCGTTGAAGAATATCCGCGCGCGGCTCCAGACCAAAGATGGCGTCGGGCAAATCGACCGAACCGGCCTTTTTGGCGTCAAGCTTGATTACATCGGCCTTCATTTGTCTTCACCTTCTGCTGGTGTTTCGGCGGCGGATGTCTCTGACTCGGCGGCTTCCATTGCGGCCTGTTCCTCTGCGGCGGCCGCTTCTGCGGCAGCGGCTTCGGCGGCGGCGGCTTCTGCGGCGGCGGCTTCTGCGGCCTCGGCGGCGGCTTTGGCAGCAGAACGCAGCGCAGCGGGCAAAATCACGTTGTCGGGGGTTGGTTTCTTGATCGCATCCTTGACGGTCACCCATCCACCTTTGGAACCGGGCACAGCCCCTTTGATCATGATCAACCCACGGTCTACATCCGTGCGCACCACCTGCAGGTTCTGCGTGGTCACCCGTGCAGCCCCCATGTGACCGGCCATTTTCTTGCCTTTGAATACCTTGCCGGGTTCCTGACACTGACCGGTGGAACCGTGTGACCGGTGCGAAATCGACACACCATGTGTCGCCCGCAAGCCACCAAAGTTGTGGCGTTTCATTCCGCCTTGAAATCCCTTACCGATCGAGGTGCCGGCAACGTCAACGAACTGGCCCTCAAAGTAATGGTTCGCGGTGATTTCTTCGCCAACATCGATCAGGTTTTCCGGGCTGACCCGAAATTCCGCGATCTTCCTTTTCGGTTCGACTTTGGCGGCAGCGAAATGGCCGCGCATGGCACCCGATGTGCGATTGGCTTTTGCCGATCCGCAACCAAGCTGCACAGCCGAATAGCCGTCTTTGTCGCCGGTTCGCTGTGCGACGACCTGCAGGTTTTCCATTTGCAAAACGGTTACAGGGACCTGTTTACCGTCTTCCATGAAAAGCCGGGTCATGCCCAGTTTCTTTGCAATTACTCCAGAGCGCATTGAATTCTGGCTCCCTTACAATTTGATCTCGACGTCCACACCCGCAGCAAGGTCGAGCTTCATCAGCGCGTCCACGGTTTGTGGTGTCGGATCAACGATGTCCAAAAGACGCTTGTGCGTCCTAATTTCGAATTGTTCACGCGATTTTTTATTTACGTGGGGGCCACGCAGAACGGTGAATTTTTCAATTTTGCGCGGCAGCGGGATGGGGCCGCGCACCTGCGCGCCAGTCCTTTTGGCCGTGTTGACGATTTCCAACGTACTTGTGTCCAGCACGCGGTAATCGAAGGCTTTCAGCCGAATTCGTATTGTCTGACCTTGCATATCTTGCCTCTTTGTTAGGGCTGCAGGTTTCGTAAACTGCGACGGGATTTAGCACCCCGTCGCACAAGGCTTAGTGCTGACTACTCGATAATCTTCGAAACAACACCCGAACCAACGGTGCGACCGCCTTCGCGGATGGCAAAGCGCAGGCTTTGTTCCATGGCAATCGGCGCAATCAGTTCCACGTTGAATTTCAGGTTGTCGCCGGGCATGACCATTTCTGTGCCCTCGGGAAGTTCAACCGTGCCGGTCACATCGGTAGTCCGAAAGTAAAACTGCGGGCGGTAGTTTTTGAAAAACGGCGTATGACGACCGCCCTCTTCTTTGGTCAGGATGTAAACTTCGCACTCAAACTTGGTGTGCGGGTTCACGGAACCCGGTTTCACCAGAACCTGTCCACGCTCAACCGCGTCGCGGTCGATTCCGCGCAGCAACACACCAACGTTGTCACCGGCTTCACCGCGATCAAGCAGCTTGCGGAACATTTCAACACCGGTACAGGTGGTTTTGGTGGTGTCTTTGATGCCAACTATTTGCAGTTCGTCGCCAACGTTGACAACGCCGCGTTCAACACGACCGGTCACAACCGTACCACGACCGGAGATCGAAAATACGTCCTCGATGGGCAGCAGGAACGGCTGATCGACAGCGCGCTCGGGCTGAGGGATATAGCTGTCAACGGCGGCCATCAGTTCGGCAATTTTCTCGGAACCGATTGCGTCGTCACGGCCTTCAAGCGCTGCCAATGCAGACCCCATGATGATAGGAATATCATCACCGGGGTAATCGTATTCGGTCAGCAATTCGCGGATTTCCATTTCCACCAGTTCAAGCAGTTCGTCGTCGTCGACCTGATCGACTTTATTCATGAAAACGACCATGTACGGGATACCGACCTGACGACCCAGCAAAATATGCTCGCGCGTCTGAGGCATCGGGCCGTCAGCCGAGGACACCACCAGAATGGCGCCGTCCATCTGTGCCGCACCTGTGATCATGTTTTTCACATAGTCGGCGTGACCCGGGCAATCGACGTGGGCGTAGTGACGGTTTTCCGTTTCGTATTCAACGTGAGCTGTCGAAATGGTGATACCACGGGCTTTTTCCTCGGGTGCGCCATCGATCTGATCATAATCGACGAAATTACCGAACTGTTTTGTAATCGCGGCGGTCAGCGTGGTTTTGCCGTGATCAACGTGGCCAATCGTACCGACGTTGACGTGGGGTTTTGTGCGTTCAAACTTTTCTTTTGCCATTTGTTTGGCCTCCTTTTTGTGTCGTTGGTGGGTGAAAGCCCGCCGTTAGGCAAATTTTGCCTGGATTTCATCAGAGATACTTTGCGGCACACTGTCATAATGCGAGAACTGCATAGTGAAATTGGCACGTCCCGATGACATGGAGCGCAGCGTGTTAATATAGCCAAACATATTGGCCAGCGGGACATTTGCATCAATGGCAATCGCGTTGCCGCGGGTGTCCTGCCCCTGCACCATCCCGCGCCGGGAGGTCAGGTCGCCAATGATACCGCCAGTGTATTCTTCGGGCGTCACAACTTCGACTTTCATGACAGGTTCAAGCATTTTGGCACCCGCTTTGCGCAGACCTTCGCGCATACCCATACGTCCGGCGATTTCAAACGCCATGACGCTGCTGTCAACGTCGTGGAATTTACCGTCGATCAGCGCGACCTTGAAATCGATAACCGGGAAGCCGGCCAGCGGGCCGCTGTCCATCACGGAATCTATACCTTTTTCGACACCGGGAATGTACTCTTTCGGGATTGACCCACCGACGATGCGGCTTTCAAAACTGTAACCTTCACCGGGCTCAACGGGCGAGATGATCATTTTCACTTCGGCAAACTGACCCGATCCACCCGATTGTTTCTTGTGGGTGTAGGTCACTTCTGCTTCGTGCGAAATCGTTTCACGATACGCCACCTGCGGCGCGCCGATGTTGGCCTCGACCTTGAATTCACGTTTCAGACGGTCCACCAGAATATCAAGGTGAAGCTCGCCCATGCCCTTCATGATGGTCTGACCGCTTTCAAAATCGGTTTCCACACGAAACGAGGGATCCTCGGCGGCCAGACGGGCCAGCCCGGTGGACATTTTTTCCTGATCCGCCTTGGTTTTTGGCTCAACAGCAATCTCGATAACGGGATCGGGGAAAGTCATCGTTTCCAGAACAACCGGCTCTTTGTCCGAACACAGCGTGTCGCCTGTTGTCGTGGCCTTCAGACCCGCCAGCGCGATGATATCGCCAGCAAATGCCTCGGAGATTTCCACGCGGTCGTTGGAATGCATCATCATCATGCGTCCGACGCGTTCTTTTTTCTCTTTCGTCGAATTGAGCATCGCGTCACCCTTGGTCAAAGTGCCGGAATAAATTCGGGTAAACGTCAGTGTACCGACAAACGGGTCGTTCATGATTTTGAACGCCAGACCGGAAAACGCCATGTCGTCATCGGCACGACGCGCGATGTCGCGTGTCTCGGTTGAATCGCCCGGTTTAAAGCCCATGTAATCGACCACATCCAGCGGACTGGGCAAAAAGTCGATCACCGCATTCAGCAAGGGCTGAACACCTTTGTTCTTGAACGCCGAACCGGCCAGAATGGGGACGAACGCCATTGCAATGGTGCCTTTGCGGATCAATTTGCGCAGCGTATCCACATCGGGCTCATTGCCATCCAGATAGGCCTCCATGACGTCGTCGTCCATTTCGACAGCCATTTCGATCATTTCAGCGCGCATTTCGTCGGCTTTGTCCTTGAGGTCGGCACGAATTTCGCGGATTTCCCAGGACGCACCCAGATCCTCGCCGGCCCAGACCCATTCCTGCATGGTGATCAGATCGACAATGCCTTCCAGTTCGGTCTCGGCACCAATCGGCAACTGAATTGGCAACGGGTTGCCGCCGACGCGGGTTTTGATCATTTCAACACAGTTAAAGAAATCGGCCCCGATTTTGTCCATCTTGTTGACGAATACAATACGCGGAACCTTATACCTGTCGGCCTGACGCCAGACGGTTTCGGTCTGTGGCTCGACACCGGCGTTGGCATCGAGCAGCGCAATCGCGCCGTCCAGAACCGCCAGCGAGCGTTCGACCTCGATGGTAAAATCGACGTGGCCGGGCGTGTCGATGATGTTCATGCGGTGCTTGCGCGACTGTTCGGATTTTCCGTCCTCGGTGCGCGCCCAGAACGTCGTGGTCGCAGCCGAAGTAATCGTGATCCCGCGCTCTTGTTCCTGTTCCATCCAGTCCATGGTGGCCGCACCATCGTGCACTTCGCCGATGTTGTGCGATTTGCCCGTGTAATACAAAATCCGCTCGGTGCAGGTGGTTTTACCCGCATCGATATGCGCCATAATCCCGAAGTTACGGTATTCGTTCAGTGGATATTCACGTGCCATCGTACTTGTGCTCTTTCAAAAATCTTACCAGCGGTAATGGCTGAAGGCCTTATTCGCCTCGGCCATTTTGTGGGTATCTTCCCGTTTCTTCACGGCCGAACCGCGTGCGTTCACAGCGTCCATCAACTCGGATGCCAGCCGTTCTTCCATGGTGTTTTCGTTGCGCGTACGCGACGCTTTGATCAGCCAGCGGATCGCCAGTGCCTCGCGGCGCTCAACGCGTACTTCGACCGGAACCTGATAGGTCGCCCCACCGACGCGGCGTGAACGCACTTCGACCGATGGCTTGATGTTTTCCAGCGCCTCGTGAAACACTTCTACAGGAGCGCGTTTCATTTTGCCCTCAACGCGGTCAAGCGCGCCGTAAACGATACGCTCGGCGACGGATTTCTTACCGTCCAACATCAGGTTGTTCATGAATTTCGTCAAAACCGTATCGCCATATTTGGCGTCGGGCAGTACGGCTCTTTTTTCGGCGGCGTGGCGTCGTGACATGTTCGGTAATCCTTATTTGGGACGCTTGGCGCCGTATTTGGAGCGACGCTGACGACGATCTTTCACACCTTGGGTATCCAGCACACCGCGCAACACGTGATAACGCACGCCGGGCAGGTCTTTCACACGACCGCCACGGATCAGAACAACCGAGTGTTCCTGCAGGTTGTGGCTTTCGCCGGGAATATAGGAAATCACCTCGAACCCGTTGGTGAGGCGCACCTTGGCCACTTTGCGCATGGCCGAATTCGGTTTTTTCGGCGTGGTGGTGTAAACGCGCGTACAGACGCCGCGCTTTTGCGGGCAAGACTGCAAATGCTGCGATTTGGAGCGCTTAATTTTTGGCTGCCGCGGCTTGCGGATCAGCTGTTGGATTGTTGGCATTCGGTATGTTCCCCGTCTTACCCGTTTCAAACTCATGCAAGCGCGGTGCAAACATGCAAAACGCCGAAACCGCCAGCGTCCCCTAATTTTCTTCGGGAAGCGCCGCAGCTAAATTCCAGAGGATCGAGGCAAAAACCCGGATCATGACCGCCAAATTGTGGCTTTATCTGTGAAAAAGAGAACCCCCTCACAACAAACGCGCGTATAGGGGGAGTCGCCAAGGGTGTCAACAGGTCGCCAACCGCCTTTTTACATCGATTTCATCTTTGCAAAAATACTCTTGCGCAACGCGCACCGACCCGCAGGGTCACACAGTAATGACCCCGGCAGGGGTCTCCGTTTTCTGGTCAGGCTACTTTGCCAATACCCGCTCGCGGTAAAAGCTGAACAAGCCCGTTCCCACGACCACCACGCTGCCGAACACCGTCCAGAAATCGGGGATGTCACCAAACACCACGACTCCCAGCACAATGGCCCAAACCAGCGCGCTGTAGCGAAACGGCGCGACAAAGGCGATTTCACCAACCCGCATGACCATGATGCTTAGCACGTAACCACCAATGATAAATACCGACGCGGCAACCAGAAAACCTGCCGATTGCGCTGTGACGGCCTGCCAGTCGATAAGCATCGTGGCACTACCCGAAAGGATTGTGATCGCAAGTGCCGTGATGAAAGCCACAGAAAGGGACGGCACCTGTGGCGACAGCCTGCGGGTGGCCAGATCGCGCACCACTACAAACCCCACGGCCAGAAGTGCCAAAAGCGCATAGCTTGAAAAGCCGTCACCACCGGGGCGCACGATCAGCAACACACCCGCGAATCCCAGCGCGATGGCGCCGTAACGCCGCCACCCGACCTTTTCGCCCAGAAACAAGGCGCCCGCAAATGTGATCGCCAGTGGCAGCACTTGCAATATCGCAGTTACATCGGCGATGGGCATGTGGAACAAAGCGCTTAAAAACGCCACTGTCGCGCCGATTTCCGCCAGCGTTCTCATCGTGATGATGCGCCAGTCGCGCCTGCTGTGTACAAACGTCATATGCCCGCGCAATCCGGCCAATAATCCAATCAATATTGTGGTCAAAATCCCGCGCAGAAACACTGCCTGAAACAAATGCATGTCACCGGCCACCGATTTGATCGACGCGTCGTTCAGCGTGAACGCCGCCATGGAACCCATCATCAGAAATGCGCCGCGTGTGTTGTCAGTTATCTTCATGTGGAGATTTCTGTTTAGTACCCGTTCACTGTGCCTTGGACCGGTCGGCACCACCAGTCGAAAATGGCGTCTCTTGAAAGCAATAAAATCCGTCGGTCTGTCATTTTATTACAGCCCGCGCTATTATATTTCCAAACCAACCAAAGCGGGGCCACTCCCTTGTCCATTGCCAATATTCAAACGCAGGTCAAAAGCGATGATCGCGCTTTGCGTTTTCGGTTTTCGTTGTTGTGGCAACATCTGGCGATCAAGGTATTGCTGGGCGTTCTGGTCCTGACGATCTTGTTTGCAGTCACACGTTGGCAGGCCATTTTCGCGGCACTGATCGTAGTGGGTTTCTTCGGCCAGATGCTCACCGAGTATCTGATCCACCGGTTTATTTTTCACCTGAAACCACCGCAAAATCAGTTTTATTTCAACGTGCTGTATCTGGCCCATTACGGCCACCATGATTTTCCCAACAACGGCCGCATGTTGTTCGTACCAATCTGGTTCGTGTTACCGGTAATGACCGGCGGCGTGGTGTTGTACGGCTTGAACTTCGCGCTCTTGGGGTTTGCAAACGCTTTTGACATGGCGGTGGTGACCGTTTTCATTGGTCACGTTATCGCGTTTCTGGGGTACGAGTGGTATCACATGACCGCGCACCTTAATATTCGCAAATTCGGCGTGGAAAAACGCGTGACGCGCCTGCACATCCTGCATCACTTCAAGGATTATACGCAGTCCTACCACGTCAGCTTTGGCGGCGAGATGATCGACCAGGTCATGCGTACGGCGATCGACGTCGAAAACCGCGCCAACCACGCCAAGAAGGAGTTCATCCGCACCATTGGGCTTGACCCTGCCGACCCGCGGCTGGTTGCTGCACGCCGCACGTTTGCCGATGAATTCGGACTGTCTGAGGTTGAAATCAAGGCCGCAGAACGCGGCTCGAAACTGGGCATTTCAAATCAATGACAATCATTCACAGTCAAAAAAAGGCCCCGCCGTTTCCAGCGAGGCCCCATTTTTAAACATTTCGCGTCAAACCGGACCCATCCAACGCTGCCTGAAATCAAAGATTTCAACGCTTTACGTGAAACGCAATGTTTCAGGTAAAACGCGAAAGGCTGCAGTTCGACGACAAAACCCTATTCAGGTTGTTCTTCGCCCATCGATTCCGGTGTGTCGACCAGACCGCTGTCGTTGTCATCCAGTTCCGGTGTGTCGAAGACGCCGGTGTCGAGATCACGTTCCACCACATCACCACCAAAGACTGAGCTCTCGTCCTCGACCGGCGCAAGCAGGGCAGCGGCGGCTTCGGCTTCGGCGCGGCGGGCTTCAATGATCACGCGGTCACGGTCCTGGGCGACTTTGCGCACCTGCTGCGTCGCTCCGCCTGTACCGGCGGGAATCAAGCGACCCACGATCACATTTTCCTTTAGCCCGATAAGCTTGTCGCGCTTGCCCTGCGTGGCCGCCTCGGTCAGAACCCGTGTGGTTTCCTGAAACGACGCCGCTGATATGAACGACCGCGTCTGCAATGACGCTTTGGTAATGCCCAGAAGGATGGGGCCACCTTTGGCCGGTTCCTGACCATTGGCGACCGCCTTGGCATTCACCGCGTCAAATTCCGCCTTGTCAACGTGCTCGCCTTTCAGCAACGTGGTGCCACCGGACGCGCTGATTTCCCATTTCTGGAGCATCTGGCGCACAATCACTTCGATGTGCTTGTCGTTGATCTTCACGCCCTGAAGACGGTAGACATCCTGCACTTCGTCGATCAGATAATCGGCCAGCGCTTCGATACCCATGATTTGCAGGATATCGTGCGGGGCTGGATTGCCGTCCATGATGTACTCACCCTTTTGGATGAAGTCACCTTCCTGAACGGGGATGTGCTTGCCTTTGGGCACCATGTATTCAACGGGTTCAAGACTGTCGTCGTTGGGAATTATGGAAATACGGCGCTTGTTTTTATAGTCCCGCCCATATTGGATGTGCCCGTCGACTTCCGCGATGATCGCGTGGTCTTTGGGTCGGCGTGCTTCGAACAGTTCTGCGACCCGCGGCAAACCACCGGTGATGTCCTTGGTTTTGGTGCCCTCGCGTGGGATCCGCGCCAACACGTCACCGGCTTTGATCTCTTGTCCGTCCTCGACCGACAAGATGGCGTCAACCGACATGGCGTGCGTTTCCGGATTTCCGTTCTTCAGCCGCACCGGTTCACCGGTGTTGGGATCCATCACAATGATTTCAGGCTTCAAATCGTTGCCCTTGGGCGCTGTGCGCCAATCGGTCACGATTTTTTGGGAAATTCCCGTTGCATCGTCGGTTTCATCGCGCAGAGATATTCCTGCGGCAAGATCGACAAATTTCGCCACACCGTCCACGGAGGCGATAATGGGCAAAGTAAACGGATCCCATTCAAACAGCTTATCGCCTCGTTTGACCTTGGCGCCCTTTTTGACCAACAAACGCGATCCAAAGCCCATTTTGTGGGACGCCAGTTCTTCGCCATTTTCATCGGCAACGATTAATTCCATGTTTCGCGCCATGACGATATGCTCGCCATTGGCATTCTTCAGAACATTGCTGCGCAGGAATTCAATTTTTCCGTCGTGCGACGCTTCCTGGAACGATTGTTGACCGCCTTGTGCGATACCACCAATATGGAACGTTCGCATCGTCAGCTGTGTGCCCGGTTCGCCAATTGACTGGGCTGCAATGATGCCGACGGCTTCGCCAAGGTTAACTTGCGTACCACGAGCCAGATCGCGGCCGTAGCACTTGACACACACGCCTTCTTCGGCTTCGCAGGTCAGCGGAGATCGGATCAGGAACGATTGTACGCCGGCGCTTTCGATGATGTCGGCCATACGCTCGTCGATCAGTTCGTCCGCGCGGCAGATCAGGTCTTGCGTTCCGGGCCGCAGCACGTCTTCTCCGGCGACACGGCCCAGAATACGTTCAGCCAGCGACGCCACGACTTCACCGTCGTTGATTGCCGCACGCGCCGTGATGCGGCGCTCCGTACCACAATCGGTCTCTCGCACGATGCAGTCTTGCGCCACGTCAACCAAACGACGGGTCAGATAACCCGAGTTCGCGGTTTTGAGCGCCGTGTCGGCCAAACCTTTGCGTGCCCCGTGTGTCGAGTTGAAATACTCGAGCACTGACAATCCCTCCTTAAAATTCGAGATAATCGGGGTTTCAATGATTTCACCGTTCGGTTTGGCCATCAGTCCGCGCATTCCGCCCAGCTGTTTCATTTGTGCCGGAGACCCGCGGGCACCGGAGTGCGCCATCATATAAACCGAGTTGGGTTCAAGTTCTGCGCCGGCGTCGTCGCGGCGCATCGCCGACATTTCGCCCATCATTTCTTCAGCCACGAGATCGGAACATTTCGACCAGCTGTCGACAACTTTGTTATATTTCTCGCCCTGCGTAATCAGGCCGTCCATATATTGTTGTTCGAACTCTTTGACGGAATCGCGGGTGGAATTGACAATTGTCCATTTGCTGTCGGGAATCACCATGTCGTCTTTGCCAAACGAAATCCCGGCCTTAAAGGCTTCGCGAAATCCCATGGTCATAATCTGGTCGCAAAAAATCACCGATTCTTTCTGGCCACAGTAGCGGTAAACGGTGTCGATGACTTCTCCGACTTCCTTTTTACGCAACAGACGGTTCACCAGATCAAATGGCGCTTTGTGGTTGGCGGGCATCAAAGCGCCAAGACGCACCCGGCCCGGCGTGGATTCAAAGCGCACCATCACCTCGTTGCCTTCTTCGTCGATTTGCGGCACCCGGCATGTGATTTTACTGTGCAAGTGGACAAGGCCCGCGTCCAGCGCATGGTTGACCTCTTCCAGGCCGCCAAACACCATGCCCTGGCCTTTTTGGCCTTCGCGTTCCAGCGTGATGTAGTAAAGACCCAAAATCATGTCCTGTGACGGCACGATGATCGGCTGGCCGTTGGACGGCGACAGCACGTTATTTGTGGACATCATCAAAACGCGGGCTTCGAGCTGTGCCTCAAGCGACAACGGCACATGAACCGCCATTTGGTCGCCGTCAAAGTCAGCGTTAAACGCGGAACACACCAGCGGGTGCAACTGAATGGCTTTGCCTTCAATCAGAACCGGTTCAAACGCCTGAATACCCAAACGGTGCAGTGTTGGCGCACGGTTCAGCATGACCGGGTGTTCGCGGATGACCTCATCCAGAATATCCCAAACTTCGCCACGTTCTTTTTCAACGATCTTTTTGGCTTGTTTGACAGTGGAAGACAGACCTTTGGCCTCAAGCCGTGAATAGATAAACGGTTTGAACAGCTCCAAAGCCATTTTCTTGGGCAGACCGCATTGGTGCAGTTTCAGCTCGGGGCCAGTCACGATGACAGAACGACCCGAAAAATCCACCCGCTTACCCAGCAGGTTTTGCCGGAACCGGCCCTGTTTACCCTTCAGCATGTCAGACAGTGATTTCAGCGGACGCTTGTTGGAACCGGTAATCACCCGTCCACGGCGGCCGTTGTCAAACAGCGCGTCAACCGATTCTTGCAACATGCGTTTTTCGTTACGCACAATAATGTCGGGCGCGCGCAACTCGATCAGGCGTTTTAGACGGTTGTTGCGGTTGATAACGCGACGGTACAGATCGTTCAGGTCAGACGTCGCAAAGCGACCACCGTCCAGTGGCACCAACGGGCGCAGTTCCGGTGGGATCACCGGCACGACTGTCAGAACCATCCATTCCGGGCGGTTGCCCGATTCAAGAAAATTTTCGACAACCTTCAGACGTTTGATTATTTTCTTTGGCTTCAGTTCGCCCGTAGCCACAGCCAGTTCGTCGCGCAGTTGCGCGGCTTCGGCTTCCAGATCGATCTGGGACAGCATCTCGCGGATGGCTTCAGCGCCAATGCCGGCGTTAAACGCGTCTGCACCGTAGGCGTCTTCGGCGTCCATGAACTCTTCTTCGGTCATCAACTGGCCGTGGACCAGATCGGTCAGGCCGGGTTCGATCACCACATATTGCTCGAAATAAAGGATGCGTTCCAGATCACGCAGGGTCATGTCCAGCATCAGACCGATGCGCGACGGCAGCGATTTCAGGAACCAGATATGCGCCACCGGGGCGGCCAGTTCGATGTGGCCCATGCGTTCGCGGCGGACTTTTTGCAAGGTCACCTCGACGCCACATTTTTCGCAGGTCACGCCGCGGTATTTCATGCGCTTGTATTTGCCGCACAGGCATTCGTAGTCCTTGATCGGGCCAAAAATACGCGCGCAGAACAGCCCGTCGCGCTCGGGTTTGAACGTGCGGTAATTGATGGTCTCGGGCTTTTTAATCTCGCCGAAAGACCAACTCAGGATTCGCTCAGGGCTGGCCAGCGAGATTTTTATCTCGTCAAAGGTTCTTGGGGCCTGGACGGGGGCGAAGGGATTGTTCGTGATTTCCTGGTTCATTTTGAACTCCTAATATCCTTTTTCGGGGAAAGCGGTGGTTTGGCGCCCACCGTTATTCCACCTCCGCGTCCTGCAGCTCTACATTCAGCCCGAGCGAACGGATTTCTTTGACCAGCACATTGAACGATTCCGGTACACCGGCCTCGAAATTGTCTTCGCCTTTGACAATGCTTTCGTAGACCTTGGTGCGACCGGCCACATCGTCCGATTTCACCGTCAACATTTCCTGCAAAGTATAAGCCGCGCCGTATGCTTCAAGCGCCCAGACTTCCATTTCGCCGAAACGCTGTCCGCCAAACTGCGCTTTACCACCCAGTGGCTGCTGCGTGACAAGGCTGTAAGGACCGGTTGAACGGGCATGAATTTTGTCGTCTACGAGGTGATGCAGTTTCAGGATGTATTTCATGCCGACGGTCACCGGGCGGGCAAATTGTTCCCCTGTGCGACCGTCAAACAGGATCGACTGCCCCGAAGTTTCAAAACCTGCACGTTCCAGCGCATTGTTGACGTCGCCTTCTTTGGCACCGTCAAACACCGGCGTGGCAATTGGCACGCCCGCTGTCACGTTATCAGCGCATTCCAGTAACGCGCTTTCGGGCATCTTTTTGAATACCTCTTCGTAAAGCTCTTCACCGTAGGCAATTTTCATGGCCTCCTGGACCGGGTTCATATCACCGGAACGACGGTATTCCTGCAAACCCTGATCAATCGCCATGCCTAAACCGCGCGCGGCCCAACCCATGTGGGTTTCCAGAATTTGCCCCACATTCATGCGCGACGGCACACCCAGCGGATTCAGACAGAAATCGACCGGCGTGCCATCTGCAAGGAACGGCATATCTTCTTGCGGTACAACGCGGCTGATCACGCCTTTGTTGCCGTGGCGACCGGCCATTTTATCGCCGGGCTGCAATTTGCGTTTCACGGCGATAAAGACTTTGACCATCTTCATCACGCCGGGCATCAGATCGTCGCCGCGACGAACCTTTTCGACCTTGTCCTCAAAACGGGCAGTCAGAACGTTTTTCTGCAGTTCGTACTGATTGTTCAGTGCCTCGATTGCGGCTGCCTCTTTGTCGTCGCCCAGAGCCAGTTGCCACCACTGTCCCTTTGAAAGACTTTCAAGCAGCTCTTCGGTGACTTTGGATTTGGGTTTGACGCCCTTGGGACCTTTGACAGCCACTTTACCCAAAATGGCGGTTTTCAGACGCGCGTAGATGTTGCGATCCAGAATCGCCAATTCGTCGTCACGGTCGCGCGACAGGGTTTCCACCTCTTCGCGCTCGATTTGCAGGGCGCGCTCATCTTTTTCGATACCGTGGCGGTTAAACACACGCACTTCGACCACTGTGCCATAGTCTCCCGGCGGCAAACGCAAAGACGTGTCGCGCACGTCAGAGGCCTTTTCACCAAAGATGGCGCGCAGAAGTTTTTCTTCCGGCGTCATCGGGCTTTCGCCCTTGGGGGTGATCTTGCCAACCAGAATATCCGCAGGACCAACTTCGGCACCGATATAAACGATACCGGCCTCGTCCAGATTGTGCAGCGCCTCTTCGCCGACATTCGGAATGTCGCGGGTGATTTCTTCGGGCCCGAGTTTGGTGTCGCGCGCGGCGATTTCAAATTCTTCGATATGCACGCTTGTGAACACGTCGTCTTTGACGATGCGCTCGGATATGAGGATCGAGTCCTCATAATTGTAGCCGTTCCATGGCATGAACGCGACCAACGTGTTTTTGCCCAGTGCCAGTTCGCCAAGATCGGTACTGGGACCGTCAGCGACGACTTCGCCTTTGGAAACCTTGTCGCCCACTTTGACCAGCGGGCGCTGGTTGATACAGGTGTTCTGGTTAGAGCGCTGAAATTTGCGCAAACGGTAGATATCGACACCCGGGTCGCCGGGTTCCAATTTGTCGGTCACGCGCACAACGATACGCATGGCGTCCACCTGATCGATGATACCGCCGCGATGCGCAACAATAGCGGCACCCGAGTCACGCGCTACAACCGATTCAATGCCGGTGCCCACGAAAGGGGCCTGGGCCTTAAGCAGCGGCACGGCCTGACGCATCATGTTCGAGCCCATCAAGGCCCTGTTGGCGTCGTCGTTTTCCAAAAACGGAATCAGCGATGCCGCGACGGATACCAATTGCTTGGGTGACACGTCGATATAATCGATGTTTTCAGGCGCGGTCAGCGTATATTCACCCGACCGGCGGCTTGACGCCAGATCGTTGACAAATTTGCCTTTTTCATCAAGCTGAGCGTTGGCCTGCGCAACAGTGTGGCGCATTTCCTCGGTGGCCGACATATACTCGACGTCGTCGGTGACACGGCTGTCCACCACTTTGCGGTACGGGGTTTCGATAAAGCCGTATTTGTTCACGCGCGCATAGGACGCAAGGCTGTTGATCAGGCCAATATTTGGCCCTTCGGGCGTTTCGATCGGGCACATGCGACCGTAATGGGTCGGGTGTACGTCGCGCACTTCAAAACCGGCACGCTCACGGGTCAGACCGCCGGGGCCAAGCGCCGACAGACGGCGCTTGTGCGTCACTTCCGACAGCGGGTTGGTCTGGTCCATGAATTGAGACAGCTGGCTTGAGCCAAAGAATTCCCGCACCGCCGCCGCCGCCGGTTTAGCGTTGATCAGGTCTTGGGGCATCGTGTTATCGATTTCAACGGACGACATGCGCTCGCGGATAGCACGCTCCATACGCAGCAAACCAACCCGGTATTGGTTTTCCATCAGTTCGCCCACAGAGCGTACACGACGGTTGCCAAGGTGGTCGATGTCATCCACGTCACCCTTGCCGTCGCGCAGGTCAACCAGCGCTTTGATCACCGCAATGATGTCTTCGTTCCGCAGGGTGCGCAGGGTATCGGGTGCATCCAGATCAAGACGCATATTCATTTTAACGCGCCCAACCGACGACAGGTCGTACCGTTCACCGTCAAAGAACAGCGTGTCAAATAACGCCGAGGCAGTTTCGACGGTAGGCGGTTCACCCGGGCGCATGACGCGATAAATATCCATCAACGCCGTATCGCGGTTCAGGTTTTTGTCCACGGCCAGCGTGTTACGGATGTAGGCACCCACATTGATGTTGTCGATGTCGAGAGTCGGAATATCCGTGACACCATTATCAAGCAGGGTTTTCAGCGAACCGCCAACAACTTCTTCGGTTTTGGCGTCGACTTCCCACGTCAATTCGTCCCCGGCTTCGACCCAGATCTCGCCGGTTTTCTCGTTTATGATGTCTTTGGCCACATAGCGGCCAGCAATCTGTTCGTAGGGTACAAGGATATTTTTGACTTTGCCGTCATCGATCAGCTTTTTCACTGAACGCGGGGTGACTTTTTTACCGGCTTCCGCGATTACCTCGCCAGTCTTGGCATCGACGATGTCATAGTCGGGTTTGGTGCCACGGATCCGATCAGGAAAAAACGGGGTGCTCCAGGCCTTTTTCTTTTTGATCAGCTTGAAATTGACGGTGTCGTAATAGGCATCGCAAATGCCTTCCTGATCCAGACCCAAAGCCATCAACAGCGTCGTGACCGGCAATTTGCGGCGACGGTCGATCCGCGCATGCACCAGATCCTTGGAATCAAATTCAAAATCGAGCCAAGAGCCGCGATAAGGGATGATACGGCTGGTAAATAACAGCTTGCCGCTTGAGTGGGTTTTGCCCTTGTCGTGGTCAAAAAACACACCTGGAGAACGATGCATTTGGCTAACGATGACGCGTTCAGTCCCGTTGACAACAAACGTGCCGTTGGGCGTCATCAGGGGCATATCGCCCATGAACACGTCCTGTTCCTTGATGTCTTTGACCGACCGCGCGCCGGTGTCTTCGTCCACATCAAAAACGATCAGACGCAGCGTGACCTTCAGGGGCGCCGAATAGGTCATGTCGCGTTGCTGGCATTCTTCCACATCGTATTTAGGATTTTCCAGTTCGTATTTTACGAACTCCAGAATAGACGTTTCGTTGAAATCCTTTATCGGGAATACCGACTGGAACACGCCTTTGATGCCTTCGCCGTCCGTGGGTGTTGGGGCTTCGCCGGATTTCAGAAATAGCTCGTAGCTGCTTTTTTGAACTTGAATCAGGTTTGGCATTTCCAGAACTTCGCGGATTTTGCCAAAATGTTTGCGGATACGTTTGTGGCCTGAATGGGTCTGCGGCATGACTCTTAGTCACCTTTCGATTGCGCGCACAACATTCCGTCGGGACACCGGAATGGTCTGCTCACCTGTGGGTTTGGGACCTATTCTTGCGGGACTTCCCAAAGCCGCGCACCCGATCCTTTAACCGCGTCTTTCAAGAGGTCCTGACGCACAAGGCCTCTTGAAAGACGGATTTGGCCGGACCTGCTTTTGGCGGGTCCAGCCGGTGTTTCTTGCCCCGGACTTGATCCGGGGTCTCAACCAAGGGCCAAGAGAACCCGGATCAAATCCGGGATGATCCCAGCCCTTGGGCCGTGATCACTTTAGTTCAACTTCGGCACCGGCTGCTTCCAGCTTGCCTTTGATTTCTTCCGCTTCGGCTTTGGACACACCTTCTTTGACGGCTTTACCGCCTGCGTCCACAAGATCCTTGGCTTCTTTGAGGCCCAGACCAGTGATGGTGCGGACTTCTTTAATCACGCCAATTTTCTTGTCGCCGGCAGATTTCAGGATGACGTCGAATTCGTCTTTTTCCTCTGCCGCCTCACCACCAGCGTCGCCGCCGCCGCCGGCAACCATTACGGCGCCTCCTGCTGCGGGCTCGATGCCGTATTCGTCTTTCAGGATTGTCTTCAGTTCTTGGGCTTCGAGAAGTGTCAGACCGACGATCTCTTCTGCCATTTTTTTCAGATCAGCCATTTGCTTTTTTCCGTTTCGTTTTCTGTTATGTTCCAGCGCGATGATGTTTCACTTGCACACGCCTTACGAATTGCAGTCAGTTATGCCGCCGCCCGATCTTCGATGGTGGACAATGCACCAGCGATGTTTTGGGCAGGCGCGCCAATCGCACCGGCAATGTTGGCAGCTGGGGCGCCGATGCATCCCGCGATCGAAGCGATAAGCTCCTCACGCGAAGGCATGGCGGCCACGGCTTTCACACCGGCCGGGTCAAGGGCCGTTTCACCCATAGCACCCCCAAGAACGACCAACTTTTTGTTGTCTTTGGCGTAGGCTTCCACAACTTTCGCTGCAGTTACCGGGTCCTCTGAATAGGCGAGAACGGTCATTCCGTTGAGTAACCCTGAAATGCTTTCGCAGGGGGCACCCGTCAGAGCGATTTTGGCGAGCCTGTTCTTGGCGACACGTACCGATCCACCGGCGTCGCGCATGCGGGCCCTTAGATCAGTCATATCTGCAACCGTAAGACCTGCGTAATGTGCTACGACAATTACGCCAGAGTCCGCGAAGATTTGGCCAAGTTCACTGACCACTGCTTCTTTTTGGGCTCTGTCCACAGGTATGCTCCTAGTCATGGAGGGCAAGACCCTCCGGCTCTCACTTTTGCCGGGCGTAAGCCCGACATTCGGGTCCTTACGGGTCCTTCGCAATCTCGCTCTTGGGTGTTTGCCCAAAAAAGTATTGTTCAATTCCCGTCTCAGGTCGGAATTATGGTTTGGGAATTCCCGCGCCACCGGCCGTCTTGGACGAATCATTCAGGCCGCAGCACATATGCAGCGACCCGAATGGGTGCTACTTAGGGGTTTTGGCAGGCAATGTGAAGGGCTAAAACACACACAAGCGGCCAATCGCTGAAGCGACAAGCCGATGGAATGCATTTCCGTGAATTCAGGTTAGCAAAGTAGGCGCAGAAAATCAACTGCCGTGGGTTTGTGGTGGCTTTTTCAGTACCTAATAGTGGTATTTATAACGGACGGCCAGGCATTTCGCGCACGGACCCGTTCTCTGTCTCGGGCGGGAAAAGGCCGATCAGGTTTATTGTAATATTTACGTACGCTGCGGTGCGGGTAAGTGAAAAACTTGTTACCGGCTATTTCCGACGCCAAGGCAAAATCTTTGAGGCCGTGTAATCCCAGTATTGCCTACGCACAGTAGTCAGGTTCCAGTCATTGAGTTCCTGAACCGAGTCTGCCCGAATATCCGCAAGCTTTCGCGCGCCACCTTTGCGCAGAACCAATCCGATGTCATAATCGTCAAAGACCTGAACCACGCCAAAGCCGTTGACGGCCCCCAACAGTTCCAGCGAGAACCGGCCAAACCCCAATGTGTGCGCGAAGTGCAGGCAACCAAATCCCTTGCGGGCCAGCGACCGGGCGATATTTGGCACCTCGATGTACACAAGACCGTCGTCGTTCAGCCAGGACACGGCTTTGGCGAATGCATCTACAGGATTTACCAAATGCTCGAAGACGTGAAATGTGGTCACAGCGTCCGCCGGTTGCTTGGGCTTGTAGTCCTGCCAGCCCACGCATTCGACATCCAGACCGGCCACATCCCTGGCGTATCTGGCGTAACCCTGTCCGGGTTCAAAACCGCCCGCCGTGTGGCCGCGGGCAACGGACAGCTGAATAAATTCACCGGACCCGCAGCCAAAATCCACGATAGCGGCCTTGGTCGGTAATTCCCCGCTTAATCTATCAAAGCGCCGCGTGGCCTCTTTTATGCGCTTTTTAATATGCTTTTGCGAAGGTTCGACCTGCTTTTGGTAATCGCTGCGGTAATAGTGTCTGTAATAATCGGCCAGCGCGCTTTCGCTTGGCAAAGGATGCTGTCGGACCATGCCGCACGCGTCGCATTTGACATGTGTGTTTGTCTTGAAACGTCTATCTGTTTGGGAAATCTCTGTGGCTTCATTTTCACCGCACAACGGACAATCATGTGTGGTGCGCTCGACCGGGTACGGTGTGAAGGGTAGCGAATGGATCATGAAGCCTCACCGCACTGTTTTATCGGCCCCGGCCCGGCGATACACCGAAACCGGGGCAAGAATACTCTCAAGCCGTATTTTCTTCTGCTCCCAACGCGGACGCAATATCGACGCTTGCACCGGGACCCATGGTGGAGCTGAGCGCGATTTTTTTCATATAGGCACCTTTTGACCCCGAGGGCTTGGCCTTTTGCACAGCGGCAACGAACGCTTTTACATTCTCGGTCAGCTGTTTCGCGCTGAACGACGCTTTGCCGATACCCGCGTGCACGACACCGGCTTTTTCAGCCTTGAACTGCACTTCGCCGCCTTTGGCGGCTTCAACAGCGGCTTTGATGTCCATGGTCACCGTACCAACCCGCGGGTTGGGCATCAGGTTGCGGGGGCCAAGCACTTTACCCAGACGGCCAACAATCGGCATCATGTCTGGCGTTGCAATACAGCGATCAAAATCGATTGTGCCACCCTGAATGGTTTCCATCAGGTCCTCGGCACCCACAATATCCGCACCGGCGGCACTGGCCTCGTCGGCTTTTTCGTTGCGCGCAAACACTGCCACGCGCATGGTTTTACCTGTGCCGTTTGGCAGGCTGACAACACCGCGCACCATTTGGTCTGCATGGCGCGGGTCTACGCCAAGGCTCAGCGCGATATCAACGGTTTCATCGAATTTTGCCGTGGCGTTGGCTTTGACCAATGCGACGGCCTCGTCCACGGTCACGTCGATTTTGCCTTTGAAAGCAGCACGGGCGGCGGTGGTTCTTTTTCCAAATTTGGCCATGATCTACCCCTTTACCTCGATACCCATCGAACGGGCCGAGCCCATGATAATCAGCATTGCCGCGTCGATATCGTTGGCACTGAGGTCTTTCATTTTCGCTTCGGCGATTTCTTTGACCTGTTTGGCTGTCACAGAACCCACAACGTCGCGCGCCGGATTGGTGGCACCCGATTTCAGCTTGGCCGCTTTTTTCAGCAAGTAGCTGGCGGGCGGAGTTTTGATGTCCATGGTGAAGGATTTATCAACATAATAGGTGATGATTGTCGGGCACGGCGCACCCGGCTCCATCTCCTGCGTCTTGGCATTGAACGCTTTGCAGAATTCCATGATGTTGATCCCGCGTTGACCCAAAGCTGGGCCTACTGGTGGGGATGGATTGGCTTGACCTGCAGGAACCTGCAGCTTCATGGTGCCGGCTATTTTTTTGGCCATCGTGGCCTCCTTTGTCACCTCGGCGGCATATCGCGATACGCGCCGTCATTGGTTAAGTGGTCCGGCCGGACACGCGCGCGCGCCGATGCCTCCCACGAGATTTTCCAGCGCAGACGCTACTGCGCGGCGGAAGTTGGCCGTTTAGGCGTTGGGCAGTGCGATGGCAAGCGGATTCGCGAAACATAATTCCGGCCAAAACGGCGGGTCGCCATAGCTCAACTTTGCTTGGAAACCTGCGTGTATTCCAGCTCCACCGGGGTGGCGCGGCCAAAAATTGACACGGACACCTTAAGCCGTTGCGCGTCTTCGTCGACATCCTCGACGTTGCCGGAAAAGCCTTCAAAAGGTCCGTCGATGACGTTCACCTGTTCGCCCACATCGTAAGAAATCAACGAACGCGGGCTTTCAGCGTTTTCTTCGACCTGATTCATGATGACGGCGACTTCGCTGTCGCGCATCGGAGTCGGGCGGCCCTGCTGGCCAAGAAAACCGGTTACGCGGTTGATCGAATTCACCAGATGATAGCCGCGGTCTGTCAGGTCCATCTGCACCAGAACGTAACCCGGCATAAAACGGCGTTCGACCTGCACCTTTTTGCCCCGGCGCATTTCAAGAACTTCTTCGGTAGGGACAAGAACGTCAAATATCTCGTCTTCCAGCCCTTCCTGAGCAACGGCCTCTTTAATCGCTTCGGCGATTTTATTCTCATAGTTCGAGAGAACACTTACCGAATACCAGCGTTTCGCCATGTTGCCTGCACCTTTGCGTGTGGCAGTGATTCTGCCTGAAAACCGTGTCTTTTCAGCATCTTACCTATGCTTATCCTGAACAGAAAACCGCGCTCTGTACCTATAAATGCGCGCTACTGTCTGGGATGGATGACGCTTTACAACCGAAAACTGGGGGGTTCAAGGGGTCTGTCTCAGAAATTCTGCGCCAAGCCGCATGCCAGATGCCGTGGCTTTGATATCAAAACAATCCCAAAGTCGTCGTCAGGCCCAGTTTGATAATCTGGTCAATCATAAAGAAGAACATCGCCGCCACTGCCGCCATGATAAACACCATGACCGTGGTCACCGTGGTTTCACGGCGCGACGGCCACACGACTTTTGACACTTCGGCACGAACCTGCTGAATGAATTGCATGGGGTTGGTTCTGGCCATCGCGTGACTCCTTGATCGCATAGGGGTGATGTTGGGATTCATGTACGGAGTTTACCGGGGGATTTCAAGGACCGGTAACATGGCCCCACTGCGCGTTCAGACCTATTGTTCTGTATCGCTGCACGACCTGGCAAACCGCCCGGTGAAACACCCCCTGATTGTGCTTGATCGGTTACTGGTTTCGAAGACTGCGGTGGGGTATTATGACACAAATTACAGCCGTTTGACTGCAAAAGAACACGCGGTAAATGCCGGTTTAATTTGGTGTCAAAGGGCAGCAAATACTCGGGTATTTGGAGCGGCGTGCTAAGTAAATCCAAAGACGGATACGAATTCAAGATGATCAACCGCCGAGATCAATCGGCTACATTCTTTGTCAAGTATGGCAAATTCAATTTTTTCTCTGAGTTCGTAGCGGGCGATTACTGGTACCGTCTCGTAAAATTGAAGTGCCGACATAGTGAATATTTTTTGGGAATTTTGAAAATGCGCATTTATTCTTGGAGTCGCCTGCTTGTTCTAGCTTTGGTTTGGGTTTTAACGTCGCAAGCGTCGGCTCAGTCAATTTCATGCAACGGTGCCAGCCTCTGGCCGAGGCTTCCCAAGGAAACGCGGCAATAATTGGCGGGCATTGCCAGCCAGCAACCCTATGCAGTCGGGCGTTACTTCAGCTTGCTTGTATCGGAAAACGTCGAACTGACGCAGGTATTTATTGACTACGTGGACCGTCAAATTCCCAATCGGCGCGGTGTGGAACTTTTGGCGCGGTTTCGCGATCAGAAAATTCTGCTGGCGCGCAACAAGGCCTGGACGCCAACTTTGACCAGAGCACTGAGCGCGGGAGGCACTTTTGTCGCCGTTGGCGCCGCCCATCTTGGTGGCAAATACGGGCTCTTGCCGATGCTACAAAGAAAGGGTTTCAAAATAACCCGTATTCCGCTGTAGCAGGACCTTTCCTGGCTTTTGAGCGGGTTTTTGCGGTAATCTCTGGTTCCGCGGGATCTCTTTACACACAATCCAAGGCTGTGGTTAGGTAAGACGGGGTTGAAACAGACCTTGGCCTTGTCGTGCACGCCACGAAAAACTTCGGGATAAACAGACGTGTCAACGCCGCAACCACCAATGCCAATGCTGGAAAAGCGCCGGATCGAGGCGGCTATTCTAAAGAAAGTTTATGACGTTCTGGTCGCGCGCCTTGGGGTGAGCGCGGCACAGGACATCCTTGGCGCGGCGGTTATTCAGGACGCCGTTGCGCAGGGCAAGGAATTTGCCAATCGGCAGAGCGGGCACACAAGCCTGCGGGATTTTTCCGATGTGATGACCCTGTGGGAAATGGGCGACGCGCTGAAAATTGACCGTTTGACCAGCACGGATACAGCGCTTGAATTCAACGTCACACGCTGCGCTTATGCCGAAATGTACCGCGATATGGGCATGGGTGATATCGGCCATCTGATGTCGTGCAACCGGGATCAGAGCTTTTGTAAAGGGTTCAACCCCGATATGGACCTGACGGTGACCCAGACGATCATGAAGGGCGCCACGCATTGCGATTTTCGCTATCGTCTGCGGGGCAAAAACAAACAGTAGGGCGCAGCAAATTCGCTTGCAGTCCGCGCGGTGTGGTGGCTAGGTCATCAGGACGATTGCAGGCAAGGCTCCCCCATGAAACTTGGCATTTTGTTTCTTGTTTCCGGCTATTTTCTCAGCCAGTTTTACCGCAGTTTTCTGGCGGTTCTGACGCCGGTGCTGGGCGGCGATATCGGGGCGACAGCGTCTGACCTTTCGTTCGCGTCGGGCATCTGGTTTTTGACGTTTGCCGCCATGCAAATTCCGGTTGGCTGGTCGCTTGACCGGTTTGGGCCGCGACGCACAACTGTTGTTTTGCTGGGCCTTGGCGGCTGTGGCGGCGGCGCTGTTTTTGCGCTGGCCACGACTCCGAATATGGTCACCCTTGCCATGGCGCTGTTTGGACTGGCGGGTGCGCCGGTTTTGATGGCGTCCTATTATATTTTTGCGCGCGTCTATCCGCGGGCGATGTTTGCCACGCTGGCCGGTGCCATGATCGGCGTGGGGTCGACCGGCAATCTGGCGGGATCGATTCCGTTGGCGTGGGCGGTTACGGCTTTCGGGTGGCGCGAAACCATGTGGGGACTTGCAGCCGCTGCCGCGCTTGTGGCGCTGGCCCTGTTGTTGTTTCTGAAAGACCCGCCAAAATCCGGGCGGGAAGATAAACAATCGGGGACCCTGCTAAGCCTGGTCTTCAACCGCAAACTGTTGCTTTTATTTCCGCTATTATTGGTGAATTATGCCCCGGCCGCAGCGATCCGGGGCCTGTGGGCAGGACCGTATTTTGAGGATATTTTCGCGCTTGATCAGATCGGCATCGGGCGCGCGACGCTGATGATGGCCGTCGCCATGGCACTAGGCAATTTCGCCTACGGTCCGGTTGAACGGCTGGTGGGCTCCAAAAAGACGGTGGTCCTGACCGGCAATCTGATCGGGGCGTTTTTGTGCCTGAGCCTGTGGATATGGCCCGATACAACCTGGTTGGCCTCAGCGCTGATTATTACGGCCATCGGCTTTTTCGGTGCGTCATTTCCGGTGATCATGGCGCACGGGCAGGCGTTCATGCCGGCGCATCTGACTGGACGCGGGCTGACGCTGCTGAACCTGTTCGGCATTGGCGGCGTGGGACTGATGCAGTTCATCACCAGCAAAATGGCCCAAGCCGCGCCGATTGCCGACGCCGGATTCTATAGCAACCTGTTCTTGTTGTTCGGCCTGAGTTTGTTGGCCGGTGGCGCAATTTACGCGTTTTCCACTGAAAAATAGATATAGCCTGAGCCACCGGACGGTTCTTGGCTACCCAAGTATTTTTTGACGTCATTGATGAAAACCAGAAAATCTGCATAAATTGACCAATATTTTTGACTACGCCGAGCGTTTTTTTCAGGGAGTAATCTAGTGCCAAACGTTTCATCGAATTCCCCAATCAAACCAGTAATCTATTTCGGAC
>CAZPQL010000023.1:0-38553 GCA_964588725.1 uncultured Rhodobacterales bacterium | reverse complement strand
AAACACTCCGCCCTTGATTTTGATCGCGGCAGCGCGGACTGCCGGAAACGGGGTGGAATGAACAGGTTTTCCCATTTGGCTAAGGGCCCGGCGATTGTTGTGGGATGTTCAGTGCTGTTGACACTGGCGGCTTGCGAAGATCTGACGGGTGTCGGACCGGGGCTTGGCCCCACCAACCGCAGCGTCACGCTGGATACACAGCCGCGCCCCAAACCCGATTCACGCGGCGTGATTTCATATCCAAATTATCAGGTGGTTGTTGCCAAACGCGGCGATAGCATCGCTGCACTGGCGGACCGCGTTGGGTTGCGCGGCGAAGATCTGGCCAAACACAACGGGTTGCCGATGGATTATATTCTGCGCGACGGCGAACTTTTGGTCCTGCCCAGCCGCGTGGCCGCGGGCAGCGGGCTTGACATCGCGTCGATAGCATCGGCGGCCATCGATAACGCCGGGCCAACGTCGGGCACGACACCGCCCACGTCCGGCTCAGCTCAGGAGCCGCTGCGTCATCGCGTCGAGCACGGCGAAACCGCCTATTCGATTGCCCGGCTTTACGATGTGTCGGTCACGTCACTGGCTTCATGGAACGGATTGGGCGCCAACCTTGCAGTGCGCGAAGGTCAACAGCTTTTGATCCCACTGGCCGACAGCAGCGCAGACCGCGTGGCCACAGTCTCTAAACCGGGTGACGGCTCTGTGACTCCCACACCGCCAAGCGCCTCGGAACCGTTGCCTGATGAAACCAGTGCCGCAAGAACACCCGAGTCACCCGATCTGGGTCAATTCCGTTCGGACACCAGCGGCGAGAGAAAATTCCTGACTCCGGTGCAGGGCAAAATAATATCGCCATATTCGGGCAAGTCCGGCGGGAATGAAGGCATAGATATCGCCGCCGTTCCCGGCACTGCGGTCAAGGCCGCCGAAGACGGCGAGGTGGCGCTGATTTCAAAATCGGTTGGCGAAAACACCATCGTTTTGCTGCGCCATTCGGGCAATATATATACGGTTTATTCCAACGTCAGCGGCGTAAACGTGACCAAAGGCCAAAAAATAAAACGCGGTCAGAAAATTGGTGCGGTGCTCAAAGGTTCGCCAAGTTACCTGCATTTTGAAGTCAGGCGCGGCACTGAAAGCGTTGATCCCGCACCGTTTTTGTGACACCTTTGGTTTAAGGACAATTTTTTGCATTTGGCGTCATCGCCTGTGGATTGATCAGGGAGAAGACCATGAAACCATTCGTTGTTGCCGCAGGAATGACAGTTGCGCTGATCGGCGCTGACGCCGGTGCGCAAGATCTGATCAACGCTTCGGACGCGCTTGATGTTGCGGTTGCCGTGCGCGAGCTGGGGTATAAAGCGACACTTGAAAAAGACACGATTGGCGATCCCATGATCACTTCCAAAGCCAGCGGGTTGAATTTTGTCATTCTGTTTTACGGCTGTACCGAGCACCGGAATTGTCAATCGCTGCAGTTTTCGTCGAGCTTCACCCTGAATGATGGCACCACTGCCAGCGCCATGAACAAATGGAACAACGCCAACCGTTACGGGCGGGCCTATATGACCGACGATGGAGATGCCGTCATCCGCTACGAATTCAATATGACCGGTGCCGGTATTTCACACGATGTGTTCAAGGACAATTTTGATATCTGGGAAAGCCTGCTGAACGACTTTAAGGTCCATATTGATTTCTGAAGCATTCCGAATCTCATCCGGTGTTCCGCTGAAATTGTAGCAAATTCTTATTCGGCGGCCGCCAGAGGTGTATGTTTTTTGGCCTTTGGCTTTTTGGGCGGTGTGTTTTTCAGGGTAATGTCGTCAATCACGGTGTCCTCCGGATCGGACTTCGACAATTCTTCCCAATCTATTTGCGGTGGCGTCAGGGCGCGCGCCTGACGCATCAGTTGAGCATCGCGCGCGACGGCGCTGTGGCGACCGAATGACAGTGTATAAAGTGCGCGTACCGATCTGTAGGCGCCGGCAGTGAACCAGATACGCAGCGCCAGCATCGACGGCGTGAATATAAGCGTCAGCACCGTGGCGATGCCAAGGCCGAAGACCACGGCTGTTGCCAGCTGTTTCCACCACAGAGCGGTGGGCGCGTCTATCGAATAGCCACCGTTGAAAAAGTCCACTGAAAGGCCGAACATCATTGGTGCCAGCCCCGCCATAGTGGTTATGGTGGTCAGAAGTACAGGACGTATACGGTTTTCGGTGGTGCGCACGATTGCCTGCAACCGCGGCATATAGGCAGCGTATTCCTGGTACGTATCGATCAGGACGATATTGTTGTTCACCACAATCCCCGCCAGCGCTACCACCCCGGTGCCGGTCATGATGACCGAAAACGGCTGGCCCATCACCAACATGCCGATCAGCACGCCCGTTGTCGACAGCACGACCGCCAAAAGCACCAGTACCGCGTTGTAAAAGGAATTGAACTGCGCCAGCAAAATCACGAACATCAGACCCAGCGCGCCAATGAATGCCTTGGACAGGAAGTCCATGCTTTCCTGTTGTTCCTGCTGGTCGCCCACCCATTCGTAGCTGACGCTGGCGGGCAGGGGATTTTCGGTTTCAATCCAGTCGGTCAATAGTGATACACGCTCGTCCGCTGTGATCGGTTTGCCGTCGGCATTGACAAGCCCGGTTTTGGCGTCCGCACGCACGTCGAAAAAACGCTGGGTGTCCACACGGTCAATTTGCCCAAGGCTGGGGACCGGTTTTCGGGTGATGAAATTCGACATGGGGATCAGCCCGTCGCGCGTACGCACCCGCAGGGTGTCGATTGTGGACAGCAGGCGGTCTTTTTGCGGTAGCCGCACGCGAATGTCGATTTCCTCGTCCGAGCTGTCAACACGCATGGTGTCCAGCAACAATCCCCGCGTGACCAGTTGTACCATGGCCCCGACCGTGACCACATCGGCGCCGTAACGTCCGGCTTTTTCCACATCGACCTCGATCTGCCAATCGATACCGGGCAGGGGCCGCGTGTCCTCGATCTGGATCAGACCTTTGGTGTCGTGAAATTTCCGGTTCATGATGTCGGCGGCATCCAGCAGGTCCTGCCAGTTTTGTCCGGTCAGCCGCAGGTTCAGCGGTTTGCCGGTCGCCGGACCCATGGCCACATTGATCAGTTCCGCCTCGATTCCGGGAATACTGCTGACCGCGTCTTCGATGCGCTGCATGATGATATTGCCGTCAATACGCTGATCCCAGGGTTCGAATTCGACCTGCACCTGCCCCACGGCATCCACGGGGACGCGCGCGCCGCCGGTATTCTGGTTCAGCCCGCCGTTGCCCGCAAAAGAAAACACCGATTCCACGCCCTCGAGGCCCAGAATTTTTGTTTCAGCCTGCCGGACCAGATCGTCTTTTTCCGCCAGCGAGAAATTGCCGCGCGCCCGCACATAAACCACCGCGCGTTCGGGTTCCACGTCAACAAAGAACTGCACCCCGCGGTTGTTTTCGCTGAAATTGGTAAAGACAATGAAGACGAATCCGACAACCGCCGCAATGCTGATCAGCGGCATGATCGGGTTTCCCGAAATATAGTGAATCAGCGTGCCAAACAGTGACCGCTTGTATCCGGACTTGACCGGTTGTTTACGTTTGCGGCCCAAAAGCCCGCCCACCGTTATCGAAAGGCTTACCGCGCCAAGCACAAATATGACCGCCCCGGGAAGCGACGCCAAAGTGCCGACATCGCTGGCGTTGCCTGAAAGAAGAAATCCGGGATTGAGCGTCTGCATCGCCCCCACAAAAGCCAAGCCGGCGGCGGCACCGAAAAGCACCAATCGCAACGCGATATGGTGGGGGCGCAGGGCTTCGGACAGTGTGCCTAACAACCGCGAAAAGCGGCCGGCAACGCCACCGACCACCGGCAGATAAACCAGAGCCACGACCAGAGACGCCGACAAGACGAAAATCAGCGTCACGGGCAGCATCCCCATGAATTCGCCGGGCACACCGGGCCAGAACAGCATCGGCAGAAACGCGCAAATGGTGGTGGCGGTCGAAGACACGATCGGCCAGAACATGCGCTTGGCGGCCTGCACGTAGGCGTGCATCGGCCCAACACCCTCTGATATGCGCCGGTCAGCGTATTCGACCACGACGATGGCGCCATCAACAAGCATCCCCACAGCAAGGATCAGGCCAAACATCACGATGTTGGAAATCGAAATGCCCATCACCGCAAGAATGGCAAAACACAGCAGGAAAGATGTGGGAATAGCAAAGCCGACCAATAGCGCCGAGCGCGTCCCCAGCGACGCCAAAACCACCATCATAACCAGCGCAATCGCCGTAAGCACCGACGCTTCCAGCTGTTTGACCATGCTGTCAACATTGGTGCTTTCGTCCATGGCCAGATTGACTGACACGCTGTCGCGCAGTTCCTGCGGCCATTCCATCCTGGCCTTGGCCACGGTCTCGCGCACCAATGTGACCGTATCAATCAGGTTTTCGCCTTTGCGTTTCACCACCTGCAGCGCCACGGTCGTCTGACCATTGTAGCGTGCGGTACCCTGACGGTCTTCAAAAGCCAGCCGTATCTCTGCGAGTTCGCCCAGCGTGATCACGCGGTCACCGTTCACCTTGACCGGCAGATTGTAGACGTCCTGCGGCTCGTCAAACGCTGACGGAATTTTGACCGAAAAAGCGCCGTTTGCGGTTTCGATTTCACCGGCGGCGATCAACTGATTGTTGTTGGTCACCACGCCGATCAGTTCGCCGGCGGTCACATTGTAAGCCTCCAGCTTGAGCGGATCGATGATCACCTCGAGCATCTCGTCGCGGTGGCCCGCGAGCCCGGCTTCGAGCACGGGCGCAAGGCTTTCAATTTGCGTCTGCAGGTCTTTGGCGACCCTGAGCAAAGTCCGTTCCGGTACTTCGCCGGATAGTGCAATGACGATGATGGGAAACTGCGAAAAATTGATTTCGTTGATGCTGAACTGGTCGGCGCCCTCGGGGAAATTGGCCTCGGCCTGACCGACGCGGTCGCGCACATCGGCAATCACCGCCGATTTATCCCAGCCAAATTCAAACTCGAGCGCCACACCGCCGTAGTTTTCCGCCGCCGTGCCGGTTATGCGTTTCAGACCGTCAATGTCGCGCAACTTGTTTTCAAGCGGTTTGACGATCAGTTTTTCGCTGTCCTCGGCGGAAATTCCGGGAAACGGGACAGACACGAACAACGCGGGAATGTCGATGTCGGGCTCGCCTTCCTTGGGCAGCACCGTATAGGCGAACAGGCCCGCACCCAGCGACATGATCACAAAGGCAATGACCATGCGCGCCCGCGCCGAGGCCCAATCGACGATCCCCGTCACTGGTCAGTATCCTTATAGGTCACCGTGACGCGGCGCCCGTCGGTGACGTATTCCTGACCGACGACAATAACGTCGACCTCATCAGGCAGGCCCGACAGCCAAACGCCCTGTGCCGAATCGCGCACAACGCTCACCGGGACAAACCGCGCCGTGTCGCCACTGACCACACGCACGCCAAGCGTGCCACTGTCGTCGAGCGTCAGCGCGGATTGCGGCAATAAGTGGGCTTTTTCGCCCTTGAACGTGACGAATATTTCAGCGGTCGATCCGTCGCGGATGGCCAGATCGGCGTTGGGAACTTCGACCTCGACGCGAAAGGTGCGGGTCGTCGGATCAGCCGAGCGCGACAGGAACGTCACAACTCCATGCACGGTTTGCCCGCTTATCAGGCGACCACCTGCCGGAGCGCCAAGTTTGATCTGGTTGATATCCTTTTCCGGTACGAACCCTACCAGTTTGATAGGATCAAGCTGGATGACGTTGGCGCAGATTGAACCGGGTTGCAGCAGGCTGCCCAGTTCGGCGCTATCGGTTTCAAGCAAGCCCGAAAAGGGCGCAAATATGCTTAGTCGGGCGATGTCTTTGGATGCCCGCTCTACGCTGGCTTGTGCGCTTTCAAGCGCGGCCTGACGTCCGGTCGCCACGTTTTCCGATCCGAATCCCTTTTCAGCCAGCGCCGAAGCCGCCTTTTCGTTGATTTCGGCTTCGCGTAAGCGCGCTTTGGCCTCGGCCAGCGCTGCGCCGCGTGTGCCCGGGTCGAGCGCGCACAAAAGTTGGCCCGACTCAACGAAAGCCCCTTTTCGCAGAGGGTGCGAAATCACCAGACCCGGGATTTCGGCCCTGACTTCGACGTGACGGGCCGCTTCGGTGCGACCACGCAACAAAATACCACTGTCGACGTTCTGCGCCCGCGATTTTTGCGCCAGAATTGAAATCGGCGGCCGTTCGGAAATATCGGGTTGTGCTTCGGTCACAAGGGCGGTTTCAACGGTTTCCCCGCCTGCGGCAAAGGCAAGCAACCGGTCGCGCTCCAGCACCAAAAGGTAAAGGACCGCAGCGACGCAGGTCGCCGTAACGATTGGAAAAAAGCGCATTGCGGCCTCTAAATCACTCTCTCACACGAAGATCACGCGATTGCACGATAACGTAGTCCCTCAATGACGCCAAAACAAGGTGATCGTCAAAAGGTTTACGCAGCGTTGCGTGAAAATCGCGAAGACGGATTTTCCGGGCTGGGGCCCTGCTACGCGCCCTGAAATCGGTCTTGGCAAAATGAACGCCTTTCATGTAAGACACCGATACTTATTTTGGAGACCGCCGTGAGCGAAACAGACAGTTTTATCGACGAGGTGACCGAAGAGGTCCGGCGTGACCGTTTGTTCCTGTTTTTCAGACGATACGCGTGGATTGCTGTGTCGTTAGTGGTGTTGATCGTCGGGGGCGCAGCTTACAACGAATGGCGTAAATCCAGCATCGAGACTGCGGCGCAAAACCTGGGCGACGCCGTGACATCGGCATTGGCACAAGACCCCGCAGAGGCACGAATTGCGGCGCTCGACGCAGTGGTCAGTAATACTGACCCCGGAACGATATTCGTTGATCTGCTAAAAGCCGCAGAAATGGCCGAAGTCGACCGCGACGGTGCGCTTGTCATTCTGGACGCGATTTCACAAAACCCCGAGGCCCCGGAAAATACCCGCGCGCTGGCAACGCTCAAGGCGGTGGTACTGCGCGGTAATGGGCAGACCCGCGAACAGCGTCTGGCGGTGCTCGACAGCCTTACTATCCCCGGCGCACCGTTTCGTGTTATCGCGCTCGAGCAAAAAGCGCTGGCGCTTTACGAATACGGAAACAATGACGACGCTATCGCGATTTTGTTGCAAATTCTCGATGAACCTCAGGCCACTCAACCCTTGCTTCAGAGGGCGCAACAGTTAATTATTGCCATGGGTGGCGCGTTGCCGGAAGCAGAGCCCACCGGTCAGGAACAACAATAAGCTGCGGCGCAGCAGGCCGCGCGAGCGGTGGATTGAAAGAGGACACAAGGTGAATTTTTTCTCAATCATCAGCGTGCCGGTATTGTTGGCTCTCCTTGCCGGATGCACCAAAAGAGAAGAAATATTCGAGGGTCAGCGCTTTGACGTGCGCACGCCTTTGACCGAAACGCTGCCCGATTCTGACGGCCAGTACGTCCTGCGGGAAACCGTCAACCGCGAGGCGGCGATCCGCCTGCGAAAGGCGACAAATGTTTCCAACTGGTCACACCGCAACGGCAACGCCGCGCACAAGGTGTCCCATTTGGCATTTTCGGCGTCTCCCTCACCGCTGTGGTCGGTTTCAATCGGTCAGGGCAACGACCGTAAGCACCGCATCACATCGGACCCCATTGTTATTGGTGACCGTATTTTCACACTGGATTCGCAGTCCGCGGTTCAGGCACATGCCACCACCGGCGTGGCGCTGTGGTCGCGCGATCTCACTCCGCTTTCTGACAAAACCGAAGACGCCTCGGGCGGCGGTTTGTCCTATGGCGACGGGTTGTTATTTGCCACCACCGGATTTGGCGAATTAACCGCGCTTGACCCTGAAACCGGGGCTACGGTGTGGCAGCAAAAACTGGATGCGCCGCTTAGCGCGCCACCGACGATCGGCAACGGTCTGGTGTTTTTGGTGTCGCGCGACAACAAAGCCTGGGCGCTCGATACCAAGAACGGGCGGATCAAATGGCAACAGCAAAGCAGCGATTCCGGTGCGGTCTTGATCGGCGGCGGCGCCCCGGCGGTATCGGGAAAGTTTGTATTCCTGCCGTTTGGATCGGGCGAAATGATGGCGGTTCTGACGCGCAATGGGCTGCGGGTGTGGTCTGCGGCCGTATCGGGGTCGCGCCGCGGACAGGCGCGTTCGAACATTGGCGATATTTCGGGCGATCCCGTGGTGTCGCAGGGGCGCATTTACGCGGCCAATCAGGCGGGCCGTCTGATCGCGGTCGAGCGCCGCACCGGTGAACGTCTTTGGACGGCAACCGAAGGATCTTACAGCCCGGTCTGGCCGGTGGGCGGCGCGGTATTCGTGGTCAGCGACGCGGCGCAACTGGTGCGTCTTGACGGTCGGTCGGGCGAAGTGGTCTGGGCAGTTGACCTGCCGAAATTCGTCAAGGCCAAGACCCGCGAAAATTCAATCACCCATTTCGGCCCCATACTGGCGGGGGGACGGCTGATCGTGGCGTCATCCGACGGGCTTGTGCGCAGCTTTGATCCCGTCAACGGGGTCGAGATTTCCAGCTTTGCCCTCCCCAAAGGCGCGGCCTCGCAGCCCGCCATCGTTAACGGCGTCATGTATGTTTTGTCGCAAAACGGCCAACTGCACGCTTTCAAATAGCGCGCTGCTGTTGTAGGGGCCACATTCAACCGCCTTTAGGTCACCGTCATGTCTTTTACGCTCGCCATTGTGGGGCGCCCGAATGTGGGCAAATCCACGCTGTTCAACCGGCTTGTCGGGCGCAAACTCGCGCTTGTTGACAACCAGCCGGGTGTGACACGCGATCTGCGCGAGGGGGCGGCGCGTCTGGGGCCGTTGCGCTTTACCGTGATTGATACGGCGGGGCTTGAAGAGGCCACCGACGACAGCCTGCAAGGGCGGATGCGCGCGCTGACGGAACGCGCGGTGGCCATGGCAGATATCTGCCTGTTTCTGATCGACGGGCGCGCCGGGGTGACACCGGCAGATCTGGTGTTCGCCGATATCCTGCGCCGGGCCAACCCGCGGCTGATCCTTGGCGTCAATAAATCCGAAGGCAAAGCGGGTGAAGCGGGATTTTATGACGCCTTTCAGCTGGGTCTGGGTGAGCCGCTGGCGCTGTCAGCAGAGCACGGCGAAGGCATGTCCGATCTGGCCGCCGTTTTGACACCGATCGCCGATGAAATGGCGGACCGCGCGTTTGAACCGGTGACCGACGTTGAAATCACTGAAGGTGAAGAAGGTGATCTAACCACCGAAAAACCCTTACAAATCGCCGTGGTCGGACGGCCGAACGCCGGGAAATCCACCCTGATCAATCAGATCATCGGCGAGGATCGCTTGCTGACCGGACCCGAAGCCGGGATCACCCGCGATTCCATATCAGTGCTGGCAAACTGGCAGGGCACCGACATGCGGATTTTTGACACCGCAGGCATGCGCCGCAAGGCCAAAGTGCAGGAAAAGCTGGAAAAACTATCGGTGTCCGACGGGCTGCGCGCGGTGAAATTCGCCGAAGTTGTCGTGGTGCTGCTGGACGTGGAAACGCCGTTTGAACAACAGGACCTGCGCATCGCCGATCTGGCCGAACGCGAAGGCCGCGCCGTTGTTGTGGCGGTGAATAAATGGGATCTGGAGACCGAGAAACAGGCCAAACTGCGCGACGTGCGCGAAAAATTCAACCGCCTGCTGCCGCAGCTGCGCGGCGCACCCATGGTGATGGTGTCGGCCAAAACCGGCAAGGGCATCGACCGGCTGCACGCGGCGGTCACGTCGGCCTACGAAACATGGAACAAACGCATCTCCACAGCGCAGCTAAACCGCTGGCTGACCGCGACATTGCAGGCGCATCCTCCGCCCGCGCCGGGTGGCAGGCGCATTCGCTTGCGCTATATGACTCAGGCCAAAACCCGCCCCCCGAGTTTCGTCATCATGTGTTCGCGCCCGGATGCGTTGCCGGAAAGTTACAGCCGGTATCTGGTCAACGCTCTGCGCGAAGATTTTGACATGCCCGGCACGCCGATCAGGATATTCATGCGCTCGCAAAGCGATAAGAACCCTTACAAGGACAAAAAGGAAAAGAAGGTCACCAAGCTCAACAAGCACCGCGAAGGGCGCTGGCAGACCTATCGCACCTAGATGTGCACACCTCGACACAGATCACCGCAATCGCTAATGACAGCCCAGTAAAAAGCTTCGGAAAATTACCATGTCCCTCTTCAAGCGCCTGTCCTACAAACGCCGAAAATTTTACGACGACGATTTTGACTGGGATAATTACACCAAAGACAGCTATCAGCGCCGTCTGATCGAGGGCGGTACAGAGTCAGAGTTGCTGGCGGTGCCCGGCGATCTTGAATTTGACGCGGGCAGCGGCGTGGTTTCAACCGCCAAGCCAAGGTTGCACATGAATTCGCTGACCATTTACGAGGCGATTGGTCAACTCCAACCCAATTCGGTGCACGAGGTCGGCTGCGGTGGTGGCGTTCATGTGGGCAATGCCGCTGTTTTGTTCCCGGAAATCCCCATGAGCGGTGGAGACCGGTCGACCGAGCAGCTAAAACTGGCCCTGCAGCAGCACAAAAATTTGCAGGGACGCGTGTTTGAACAGGACATCACCATGCCGTTGTCCAAACATTGGCCCAAAGCCGATTTCGTCTTTACCCAAGCGGTATTGATGCACATCCACACTGCGGTCAGTCATTTTGTCGCCCTATCAAATTTGGTTGCGATTTCCAATAAGTACGTGTTTTTGATGGAAAACTTTCAATGCCATAATTTCGTGCAGATCATCCGCGCGCTTGCGGATGGCGGGCATTTTGTCTGGCCGGAAACCCACGTCTATGAATTCACCGGATCACGCGGCAACAAAGGTATCCTGTTGTCCAAAGCCAAACTGAACTACCCCGAACTGGCCGACGACGCACCGCTGCGCGCCGGTGTCAAGGCCTCGGTGCGGCGGCTGAAACGTGCGAAAGAGGACAGCGCGCGCGGTATTTTCGGGCAACAAAACCCGTTCAGCTGATCGATTTGAGCAACCGCGCCGCCTGTGATTGCGTGGAACTTAGACTGGTGCGGTCTTCACCGGGGAAAAATCGTGCGCGCAACGCTGTTGGCATCGGTTTTGGTGTAAAAGACAGCACCGACACCGTGGTTTTGGCGCTTTCACAACGCCAGCTGTCCATCAAGGCCCGCTGTGCGGCCTTACATGACCCGTATGCGCCCATAAAGCGATCACCGTCCTTTGGATCATCGGGCAGAACGGCCACGGCCGATTTGGCCGCCAACAGCAGTGGCGCAGTCATAGCAATGATGCGTTGCGTGGCGCGGATGTTGACGGCGACGTTTTTGTCCCAGTCCTGTTCCGGCATGTGATCGACGGGTGAAAGCGGACCTGCGAAAAAAGCGCAATGCACCAGAATATCCAGATGTCCCCAACGTTCGTGGATCGACAGGCACAAACGCTGCAAACCGCCCTCGTCGGTGATATCGAGCGGCACCAGCGTCGCCGTGCCCCCCGCTGCAGATATGCGGTCGTCCAGTTCTTCCAATCCGCCCACAGTGCGCGCCAGCGCGATGACATGGGTTCCATTTGCCGCCAAAGCCGCAGCAACGGCCGCGCCAAATCCGCGCGATGCGCCGGTGATCAGGGCAATTTTCTGGCTCATCGCTGCGGTTTGGGTCATCAGCGCAAAAAGGTCAACCCCGGCCTGAAAACGATGGACTGATGGACGGGTGACGGAAAAACATCGACATATCAACGGCATGGTGTCGATGTAACCACTAAATCCAAAATCTTGATTTTGGTGGGGGTTCCCATGTACGATCGTGACCAAGGCAAAGACCGATACTTTGCATCACAGATTCTGGATGGGCGAAATATCCATAGCCCAAAAGGGAGTTATCTCATGAAGAAACTAATGATTGCCGTCACAGCCGCAGCGCTGGCATTGCCTGGCGCGGTGTGGGCCGGCGGCGACGACGATGTCGAAGCGCTGAAGGCGAAGCTGGCCAAAGCACAAAAACAGGCCGCCATCGTGGCCGGCGAAGTCAAGACGTTTTCCAATGTCTTATCGCTGCATCCGAACATTCCCAAAGATTTCACGGTTGCCAGTGGCGAATACTGTTTTTTTGGCGGTTGGAAGGGCCACCACACCCACTATTCTACTGACCCTGCGCATACCCACGAAGACGTCATAGATTTCGTGGCAGCCGAACAGATGATCGCCGCAGGTATGGATGTCGACGGGTTGCCGATCTATCCCGGCATTCTGGGAGAAATGACGTCCGGGCAATGGTATTTCATGCCCGCCAAGGATTTCGAACCGCACCACGGTAAAACGCCGCCGATTGATCTGGTGATCCGTGCGGTAGATCTGGATTCCTGATCGGCCCATTACAGCGACCAAGCGCCTCACGACAAAGAGGGGCGCTTGGCGCGACGATTTCGGTGGAATTCGTCACCGATCCTGTCACTGGGGCGGGGTTTAGCAGTTATTCGGCGGCGGTCTTGAGTTGAAAGCCCCGCGCGATGCGGTCGCTTGGCTGCACCGGATAGTCGCCTGAAAAGCAGGCGTCGCAAAATTCGGGGCAAGCATTGGATCGGCCGTCGGGCAGACCTGCGGCCCGGTAAAGCCCGTCCAGCGAAACAAACTTCAACGAATTCACGCCAAGATGCTTACGCATGTCCTCCGCGTTCATATTTGAGGCCAATAACTTGTCGCGCTCGGGGGTGTCGACACCATAAAAACACGGCCACGCCGTGGGTGGGGATGCGATACGGAAATGCACCTCCGTCGCCCCCGCGTCGCGCACCATTTCCCTGATCTTGCGTGACGTGGTGCCGCGGACCACGCTGTCGTCCACAAGTACCACGCGTTTGCCTTTTATCAGCGCGCGGTTGACGTTGAGTTTCAGGCGCACGCCCATGTTGCGGATGTTTTCGGATGGTTCGATGAACGTACGACCGGTATACTGGTTGCGGATGATCCCCATGGCATAGGGAATGCCCGACTGTCGGGCATAACCGATGGCCGCAGGTGTGCCGCTGTCAGGGACCGGGCACACCAAATCCGCGTCAACCGGCTGTTCGATGGCCAGTTCCACGCCGATTGCGCAGCGGGTCTCATAGACCGAACGCCCGCCCAGAATCGAATCGGGGCGCGAAAAATAAACGTGCTCGAAAATGCAGGGGCGGGGGTTCAGCTGGCGAAAAGGTCGGATGCTTTCGACGCCGCTTTTGGTGATCACTACCATCTCGCCCGGCTCGATCTCGCGCAAAAATTCCGCGCCGACAATGTCCAGCGCGCAGGTTTCGCTGGCCAGTACCCAGCCGTCGCCAAGTTTGCCAAGAACCAAGGGGCGCACACCCAGCGCATCGCGCACCCCGATCAGCTTTGATCGCGTCATCGCCACAATGGAAAACGCGCCTTCGACACGGCGCAGCGCGTCTTTCATGCGCTCAGGGATATTGGACTGGATCGAGCGCGCCATAAGGTGAATGATACATTCGCTGTCTGACGAAGACTGAAAAATCGACCCATGCGCGATCAGTTCGCGGCGCAGCGCATCGGCGTTGGTCAGGTTGCCGTTGTGTGCGATGGCGCAACCACCCATCGAAAATTCGGCAAAGAACGGTTGCACATCGCTCAGCGCCGTGCTGTCTTTGTTGCCCGATGTCGAATAGCGCACGTGACCGATAGCCAGCGTCCCCGGCAGGCTGTCCATCAAAGAGGCGCGGGTAAAGTTATCACGCACATAGCCAAAGCGGCGTTGCGACGAAAAACCGTCCTCGGGGTGAAAGGCGGTAATGCCGCCGGCTTCCTGCCCTCTGTGTTGTAACGCGTGTAAGCCCAGCGCCACAAAATTTGCCGCCTCGTCCAGACCGAACACGCCAAAAACGCCGCATTCCTCTTTCAGTTTGTCATCGTCGAACGGATGGCTGCGAAACGGCGCGGTGGTCTCTAACATGGGGGCCCGGGGTCAAGACGGCTGTGCTGCTAATCTCTTAGGGTCGCAACCGAGTCGAGTCACGGGCCAATTGCGCACAGGTGGCTTTTTTTACGCACCCGACGTGCTTGACGAACTGGCACCGTCGGGGGTCGTACCCTTTGCGCTGCAGCTTTGGGTCAATTGCTCATAGCGCTCGACGATCCACTCTGGGGCCTTCGAGGGAATTTGTTCTTCTATTATACCCTGCGACTGCGCAAAGATCAGCGCCGAACGCGATTGTTCAATCATCTCGATACCCTGTCCCGCCGGAACGATGCGGTCATAAAGAACAAAGGCGACGGCAATCAGAATGGCCCCGCGAATGATGCCGAACAAAAATCCAAGCCCCTGATCGAACCCGCCCAATGCCGATTTCTGCACCAGATTGGAAAACAGCGGCGTGAAAATCGACACCACAATAAGCGCCACAGCAAACACGGCCACAAAAGCCGCGAGAATTGAAAGTTCGCAACTGTCGGTCAAATATTCGCCCACCACGGGAATTTCCTTGACCAGCGGTTCGGCCTGCGCGGCAAAGACAAAAGCCACGGTCGCCGCCAGAACCCAACCGGCGATAGACAGGATTTCGCGCACAAAGCCCCGGGAAAACGCCAGAATCGCCGAGATCAGGATGACACCGGCAACTGCGGCGTCGATAATCGTAAAATCTTCCATCCAGAAACTGTCCCTTTTGCGCTATGCGTCTATGTCGCCAAAGTTCTTTACAATGAATTCGCTCAAATCCGAAAGCTTTTTAACCTCTATTCCCCGCGTGGCGACGTCTTTTGCACCATTTGGAACCAATGCGGTTTTAAACCCGAGTTTGTGCGCTTCTTTGAGACGGTTTTCCGTCTGGCTGGCACTGCGCAACGCCCCTGACAGGCTGATTTCACCAAAAACCACCGAATTTTCGGGCAGTGCCATGTCTTGTCGTGCCGAAATAAGAGCCGCGGCCACGGCCAGATCCGCCGCCGGTTCAGATATCCGCAATCCGCCCGCGATATTCAGGTACACATCCTGCCCGGCAAAACTGACACCACATCGCGCTTCGAGCACCGCAAGGATCATCGCCAGCCGCCCGCTGTCCCAGCCCACGACCGCGCGTCGCGGCGTGCCCAGTGAGGAGGAAGACACCAGAGCCTGAATTTCGACCAGCAGGGGACGTGTGCCTTCGATTCCGGCGAAGACAGCCGCGCCCGAAGCTCCGGCGTTCCCGGCTGACAGAAATAGTGCCGACGGGTTGGCAACCTCGTCCAGACCGGTGCCGGTCATTTCAAACACGCCGATCTCATCGGCCGGGCCAAAGCGGTTTTTCACGGTACGCAGAATGCGAAAATGGTGCCCGCGTTCGCCTTCGAAATAAATTACCGTATCGACCATATGTTCGACGACGCGCGGTCCGGCGATTTGTCCGTCCTTGGTCACATGCCCCACCAGCACGACAGCGATATTGCGTCGCTTGGCAAAACTGGTCAGCTCGTGCGCTGCCGCGCGCACCTGTGACACCGACCCCGGTGCGCTGTCGACATTATCTATCCACATGGTCTGGATCGAATCGATGATGGCGAAATCGGGGCGCTCTGACTCCAACGTTGTCAGGATATCCCGCAGATTGGTTTCGGCAGCCAGCTGCACCGGTGCCTCCGCAAGACCCAGCCGCGCCGCGCGCATACGGATTTGCGATGGCGCTTCTTCGCCGGAAATATAAATTGTTTTCAACCCTTTACCGGCGTAACTTGCGGCGACTTGCAACAGCAGTGTCGATTTACCGATACCGGGATCGCCCCCCACGAGCAACGCCGAGGCAGGCACCAAACCGCCGCCAAGTACGCGGTCAAATTCGGCAATTCCCGAGGTGTTGCGCGCAAGCGGTGCGTCGGAGCTGGTCAGGGCAGACAGTTTAATCTGCCGTCCTTTGGCCGCACCCAAAGCTTTTTTCGACGGACCCGCCGACAACGGTGCCTCTTCGACAATTGAATTCCATGCGCCGCAGCCTTCGCAGCGACCGACCCATTTTTTGTGGGCGACGCCACAGTTTGAACAGGTAAAAGCCGCCGCTTTAGCCACGGGGAGTATTCCGCGACAGGAACGTAATCACGAATGACGCCAGCACACAGCCGGTGAACATATAAAGCCCCCAGTCGGTTTCGATTCGCCCCACACCGATGCCTTTGGCGGAAATGATATAAATAGACAAAAGAAAAATATCCGCCATCGCCAGTTTTCCCAGAATCGCCAGCGCCGGCAATAGACGATCCGACAAAAGGTTAAAGTGCACCAGCGCCAACCCAAGGGTTTTCAGATACGGCGCAACCAGCGCGAAAACTGTCACCAGAAGCGCCAGAAAAATTTCCTGACTCCACAGTTCCTTTAATCCGGTGATAACTGTGATTTCGTCAAGTTTGAAAAACGGCAAAAGCCCCGCACGCATGATCGGTGCACCCCACGCAATGGGAAACAACACCAGCAGGCTTAGGTTGGACAGCGTCAGAACACCGTGCAGGAAACGGCGAAACCTGGATGCCCGCGGTTTTTCGTCGACAAAAAGTGCACCGGCGTCGAGTCCCTGATGTTGCGCGAGATTGTTCATGTTTGTCGTTGGCTTGCTGGTTTTTTCGGTGCGTAAGCGGGCATATAAACAACTTCGTGCCTAATTTCGAGATAAGTCATGCAGGTCAGCAAAAAAAATGTAGGCGAGGTAACCAGGAAGGTTTCACAATTTATAAGGCAAAAGAATTGGCTTCAGGAGCCTTCAAGCCCCTCGCAAGACGCCAGATTTTCGCGCTGAAGGGATTTCGCGGCGGCAAGGTCAAGTTTGAGATGGCTTAGTCGGGCGCGTTCGGCCTCGGGATCAATAGCGACTGGCCTGTCCTCGGCCAAAAACCCGATTTGCAGGCAGGGACCGGTCGTGGCGGTAGGGACGCAGTTTCCGCCGCTTGCATCGGCTATCACAGATTTGCGCAAAGCAAAGCCCCGCTTGAGGTTGGCCTCAGTTTCAAAAATCGCGTTTTGAAGTCTTGAAACTTCGGCACCCACCCTGTGGAGACAATATTGATACTCGGATACGCAGGCGTTGAGCGCCAGCAGAGAAAATCCCAGGAATAATACAGATTTTCCCATTCCAAGCCCCGCTAAAATCTTAACCGCACCGGATATTGTGACCAGAAATGCCGGTGATGTCCAGTTTAACAAGGTTACAGTGGTGCCTGACTTTAAAAGACCGCAGCAGCCAAAAGTGCCGTATTGAAAAATACCGCAACAGCAAAAACCAGTGTCCAAAGCCGCGCCTCGATGGCCAAAAGGATGATCAAAGCTACAGCACCCGCAAGGTTAAGGCCCGCCCAGACAGCGGGTGCCAGCGGGTAAGCGGACAACAGAAACAACGAATGCTCGGGTGCCAGATGATCCAGCAGCAACAACGTCGAGGCCAGCGCCGACAGAACCAATATCACATGCAGTAAAAACCGCCCTTCGGCTTGTTTCCATGTCTGGGTAACGGCGCCAACGGCCAGTGCGGCCGTGCCCATCGAACCGCTGGCACCGGCCGGACTGAATAAAGACGGCCAGTGGCTCATCGCACTGCCTCGATCGGGCCGGTCGCGCGGGCGTTGATGAATTGATCGAGCGCCGCGTCGCCGCTGTTGTCCATATCAGCAACCGGCCCCGACCACTGGATCACCCCGTCGTGGATCATCGCCACGCGGTCGGCAATCGCGCGCACCGACGACATGTCGTGCGTGATCGTCATGGCGGTTGCCCCCATTTCCACAACGATTTCGCGGATCAATTCGTTGATCACCCCTGCCATGATCGGATCCAGCCCTGTGGTCGGTTCGTCAAAGAATATGATTTCGGGTTCCGACGCGATGGCGCGTGCCAGCCCAACGCGTTTTTGCATCCCGCCGGACAGTTCGGCCGGATAAAGATCGGCCACGCGTCCCTTCAGCCCGACGCGGCGCAATTTTTCGATGGCGATGGTACGGGCCTCATCGCGTGGACGTTTCAGCGCACCGCGCAACAGGCGAAACGCCACATTCTGCCACACAGGCATCGAATCAAACAGCGCCCCGCCCTGAAACAGCATGCCAAAGCGTGCCAAAAATGCGTCGCGATCCCCACTTTGTGCGGTCTGGCCATCGACTTTAATCTGGCCACGGTCAGGCGCGACCAGCCCCAGCACCGATTTGAGCAACACCGATTTTCCGGTGCCCGACCCGCCGATGATCACCATGCTTTCGCCCTGCGCAATCGCAAGGTCAACGCCCCGCAGCACATGATTGTCGCCAAACGATTTATGCACGCCCTGCATGTCGATCATGGTGCTCATACCGAGAAAAACACCTGTGTCAGGGCGAAATTGGCTGCCAGAATCAGGATCGAGGCCGACACAACCGCGTTGGTGGTGGCTTTGCCGACGCCCTGCGCGCCCCGCCCCGAGTTCATACCGTGATAACAGCCCATGAGCGCGACGATAAAGCCAAACACCGCTGCCTTGATCAGCCCTGACGACACGTCCCAGGGCTCCAGAAAATCGACAGTGTTGTTGACGTAAGCCGCCGAATTGAACCCCAGCGATGTTACCCCCACCAGATAACCGCCCAGAATACCGATGATGTCACCCACCAGCACCAGTACCGGCACCACCAAAGTTGCGGCCAGCACGCGCGGCACGGTCAGGTATTTCATCGGGTGTGTCGAAAGCGTGACCAGCGCGTCGATCTGTTCGGTCACTTTCATGGTGCCGAGTTCGGCGGCGATCGACGCCGCCACACGTCCGGCCACCATCAGTCCCGCCAGAACCGGCCCAAGTTCGCGCACCATGCCGATAGCAACGATCGACGGCACCACCGATTCGGCGTTGAAGCGCGCGCCTCCGGCGAATATTTGCAAGGCCAGCGCGCCGCCGGTGAACAACGTCGTCAGCCCGACCACCGGCAGGCTAAAATAGCCGATATAAAGCAGCGCCTGGCCAAATTCCTTAAGATAAAACGGCGGGCGGACCAGATGGCCCAGCGTTTGCCCCGTAAAAACTGCGATCCGTCCAATGGAGGCCAGAAAATCCAGCACAGATCGGCCGATGGCGGCTAGAAAATTGACGATCCAGCTCATGGTTCAAAGGGCTGCCTTTATTCGTTCTGCTCAGCCGCCTTCATAGACGCGTTTATAGCGCGCGCCAAGAGAGGTCAGAATTTCATAACCGATGGTCCCTGCGGCATCGGCCAGTTGATCTATGCTTTGGTGGGCGCCCAGAATATCCAGCGATTCCGGCACCGCGTCCAGATCGCTGACATCCACCCCCATCAGGTCCATCGATACACGTCCCACCAGCGGGCAGGGGTTTTCGCCGGCCCATAATTTACCGCGGCCACCCATGGCGCGGATCAGCCCGTCGGCGTAGCCCGAGGCCACGGTCGCGATCCGGCTTGGGCGTTTGGCAACCCATGTGCCGCCGTACCCCACGGTTTCTCCCGTGGCGACCGGGCGGGTCTGGATGACTGGTAAAGACAGGCTGACCACCGGTTGAGCGTCTGCAAAAGGCAGGCCTCCGTAAAGACCAATGCCCGGGCGCGTCATATCGAAATGGTAGTCCAGACCAAGCAAAATGCCACCGGTCGCCGACAAGGATAATGGGGCCGCCAGCGTTTTCGTCATATCGATAAATGCAGCAAGCTGGGCAGGATTTTGCCGGTCATCGGGCGCATCGGCGCAGGCAAGGTGACTCATGATCAAAACAGGTTCGCTTTGCAACGCCATGTTCCTGAGCGGCAAGAAATCGGCTTGCTCCATGCCAAGCCGGTTCATGCCGGTATCAAGCTGAAAGCCGTAAGGTGTATCGGGAAGTCGCGAAAAGTGCCGGTGCACCTGTTCCTTGGAATTCAGCAACGGTATCAGCCGGTTGTGTTTGATCAGTGGTGCGTCGCCATGCATATGTCCGGAAAAAACATATATGGACGGCTTTGGACCCAGTGCATCGCGCAAGCCCGCACCTTCCTCTGTTAGCGCCACAAAAAATGCTGTGGCGCCGGCCTTGGCCAACGCTTTGGCCACCGGTGCCGCACCCAACCCATAGGCGTCGGCCTTTACCACCGCTGCCGTTTGGACCCGCGTGCCGGTCAGGCGGTCGAGCGCACGCCAATTGGCCGCAAGCGCGTCCAGATCGATGGTCAGAATTGCGGTGCCCATGCGTACCCTTTGTCGCTGCGGTTTGATGCCTGCGTCGTCTATAATGGCCCGCGTCGGGGCCGTCTATTGCGCATCAGCCTGCCCAGGGCATTAACGCCTGTCCGCAGGTGGAAATTGATGCATTACGTTGAATTCGTAGTAGAACGATCAGCGCGATCACCACCGCGACGAAATCCTATGAGCGCCCCGACGTCACGTCACGCGTTGAGCGGTCAGATAACTTCGCCTAAAAAGCGGCAGTCAGGGCAGAACAGAAACGCGGCAATATGGAAAATTCAGCGGTCTTTATACCGGTTTTGGCACAGTTTTTACTGGTGTTGGTGTTATATATTGCGCTGTCGCGCACAAAGACAGCGGCGGTGCGCGCGAAACAGGTGGACCTGCCCGACAGCAAGCTTAACGCGGACGCGTGGCCCGACGCCGTGCGCAAAATCAACAACAATATTGCCAATCAGTACGAATTGCCCGTGCTGTTTTATGGCCTTGTGTTCATGGTCTGGGCGCTGAAACTGGATGATTTGCCGACGCTGACGCTGATTTGGGGCTTTGTTCTCAGCCGTTATCTGCACGCCTATGTGCACACCACGTCCAATTATGTGCCCCGTCGTCTCAAGCTGTTTGCGGTGGGCTTGGTGATTGTGCTGGTGATCGTGCTACGGGTGCTTTTCGCCATCGTTTTTGGCTGAAATCTTTGATTTCAGGCAGCACCGGGCGCGTCCGGATTAGCGCGAAATGCTTTAGAGCCGCGTCCTTTTTATCTGAATCAGCAGAGCGGCTCTATCCTTTTGATCTTGCGCGCAATTTATTCCGAATACCGGTGCCCACTTTTCGGATTGCGCTTTAGAAATCCTGATCCACGCTGTTTTGATAGCCGCGCACCAGATTGCCAAAACGGGTGAACTTGCCCTCAAAGCTTAGATCGACGGTGCCAATCGGCCCGTGGCGCTGTTTGCCGATGATGATCTCGGCCTTGCCGTGCAGGCTTTCCATTTCTTCCTGCCATTTCATCATCGCCTCGACATCGTGGTCGCCGGGTTTTTCGCGTTCTTTGTAATATTCTTCGCGAAAGACGAACATCACAACGTCGGCGTCTTGCTCGATTGATCCGCTTTCGCGCAGGTCCGACAGTTGTGGGCGTTTGTCGTCGCGGTTTTCCACCTGACGCGACAGTTGCGAAAGCGCCAGAACAGGAATATCCAGCTCTTTGGCGATGGCTTTCAACCCTTGGGTGATTTCGCTGATTTCGTTGACGCGGTTTTCAGACCGCCCGGTGCCGCGCACCAGTTGCAGGTAATCGACGATCAACACATCCAATCCGTGCTGGCGTTTGAGCCGCCGCGCCCGCGCCGCCAGTGCCGAAATCGGCAGGGCCGCCGTGTCGTCGATATAAAGCGGACAACTTTCCAATGCTTTGGCCGCTTCGACAAAGCGGCGGAACTCGGTTTCGGTCATGTCGCCACGCCTGATCTGATCGGACGGCACTTCGGCGGCTTCCGACAGAATCCGCGCCGCCAGTTGTTCCGATGACATTTCCAGCGAATAAAACCCGACGACGCCACCCTGCACTGCGCCTTCGCTGCCATCGGGAAGCGCGCCTTTTTTATAGGTCTTGGCGATATTATAGGCGATGTTCGTCGCCAGCGAGGTTTTGCCCATCGACGGTCGCCCCGCCAATATCAGCAGGTCCGATTTGTGTAGCCCCCCCAGTTTTTTGTCGATATCGGCCAGACCCGTGGACACGCCCGCCAATCCGCCGTCCCGCTGATAGGCGGCGTTGGCCTGATTGACCGCATCGGTGACAGCACGCAGAAAACTTTGAAATCCGTTGTCGACCTGACCCTGTTCGCCCAACTGGTAAAGGCGTTGTTCTGCATCGACGATTTGTTCTTTGGGTTCGTTGTCGACGTCGACCTTTGCGGCCTTGCCGGCGATTTCCTGTCCGATGTCGATCAGATCGCGCCGGATTGCCAGATCGTAAATCAACTGCGCATAGTCGCGCGCCGCGTAAACCGATATCGCCGCACCGGCCAGACGCGCCAGATAGGCCGGGCCGCCCAGTTCGGCCAGCCCTTCGTCGTCCTCCATAAACGCCTTGAGCGTCACAGGTGAGGCCAGCGCGTTTTTCTGGATGCGCTGAGCGGAAATTTCAAAAATGCGGCGGTGCACGGGATCAAAAAAATGCGCCTCGTTAACCAGCGCGGCCACACGATCATAGACATCGTTGTTGACCAATAGCGCCCCGAGTAACGCCTGTTCGGCCTCGATATTATGGGGCAGGCCGACCGGGGTCTCGACCCCTTGTCCAGCTTGTGACTCCGCCTGTGTCTGCCGCTCTTGAATGGCGGTTATTCCGCTCATTTCCGCCCCCGATTCTTCAGTCCCCGTTCCGGTATCCCAGATGTCGGCGTGTCCGGCAATTGGAGAACTCTGGGGAAATCCTGTGGGTAAATAATAGCCATCAAATATCGCTATTGTCTTCGCAGATATAGTAGCACGAATTCCACTAATTTCAATATATAGAAAAGCGGGGCAGAATTGTCGCAGCATTTTTTCGGTTAACCACAATGTGGCAAAAACGTGGCACTTCGGGCTGGCCCCATGTTATTCATCAATTGTTAAGTACGAATCGAGGATGCTGCCAATGACCTTAGAGCTGTTTGCTCTGGTCGGTGTCGCCTCCGTAATGTTCTTTGGCCTTGGCCTGCATTACGATGTGGAAATTCTGGTGCGGGAAAAAATATCCCGCGACTGATTTCACTGACACCGGCTTGGCACACTGAGGGATCTTGTCGGCACGGTCTTGGGGGCTGAACCGGGAAGCGATTTCAGAGACAAAGTGCTTCGCTACAGACCCTTCCGGACGCTGCTGTCCGGGAGGGTTTTTTCAAGCCATGTGCCGGTCCTGCCACGCGCGCGGCGCGTTCAGAAATTCCTCAACGTCGCTTAACGTCTTGGTATCAAAATAACCGCCGTCTTTGGCGGCGGCCAGCACGTCGTGCCAGGTACAGAGATAATGCAGCGCCACGCCGTGGTCTTTGAGCATTTTTTCGGTTTCGGCAAATATCCCGTAATAGAAAATCACCGCCGTGTGGTTGCAAATTGCGCCGGTTTTGCGAATCGCGTCGATGAATTTCATTTTTGAGCCGCCGTCGGTGGTCAGGTCTTCGACCAGCAGCACGCGCTCGTCCTTGTTGATGACGCCTTCGATTTGCGCGTCGCGCCCGTAACCCTTTGGCTTTTTGCGCACATAGCTCATGGGCAGGCCCAAACGTTCGGCCACCAACGCGCCAAATGGAATGCCCGCGGTTTCGCCGCCTGCCACATTGTCAAAGGCGTCAAAACCGGCGTCACGCAGCACAGTGGCGGTCATGAAATCCATCAGTGCGCTGCGTATGAGCGGATAAGAAATGGGTTTGCGGCAGTCGATATAGGTGGGCGAGGGCAGGCCGGACGACAGCACAAACGGGTTCTCTGAATTGAAATGCACCGCTTTGATATCAAGCAGCATTTTGGCGCTGAGACGGGCAATTTCGGCCCTTGGCGGAAATGAGTTTTGAAACATGTGGTGTCCTTATGATGCCCGCCAGTATAGCGGAAAACCGGGGTCGAAAACCGTGACCGGTCCGTCGGGTGTGTCTATTTTTTGGTTTTGCGGCAAGGGCGTATCAGATTTTGTCAGCGTCAGTTTGCCCGCGTTCACGGGCAGGCCATAGAATGCGGGACCGTTCAGCGACGTGAACGCCTCGAGATGCGCCAGCGCGTCGTCATGTTCGAAAACCTGCGCAAGGCACGCCATGGTCACACCGGCGCTGAACACTCCGGCACAACCACAGGCGCTTTCCTTCAAGGGGTCGACATGCGGCGCGCTGTCTGTACCCAGAAAAAACCGCCTGTCCCCCGATGTGGCTGCACCGCGCAAGGCCAGGCGATGGCTTTCGCGTTTGGCCACCGGCAGACAATAATAATGCGGTCTGATCCCGCCCGCCAAAATATGGTTGCGGTTGATGATCAGGTGGTGCGTGGTGATGGTCGCCGCCAGATTGTTGTCGCATTGCGTAACGTAATCGACACCGTCGCTTGTGGTCAGATGCTCCATGACGATGCGCAGTTCGGGCAGGTGGCGGCGCAGCGGGTCAAGAATTTTGTCAATAAATTCGGCTTCACGGTCAAATATATCGATTTCGGGATCGGTGACTTCGCCGTGCACACACAGCGGCAGACCGATTTGTGCCATTCGCTCCAGCACCGGCATCACGGCGTCGATGTTGCCGACGCCGCTGTCCGAATTGGTGGTGGCCCCGGCGGGATAAAGTTTGACCGCAGCGATCAGGCCCGCCGCCTGTGCCGCAGCCACGTCATCGGCCTGCGTATTCTCGGTCAGATAAAGCGTCATCAAGGGCGTGAAATCGTCCCCCTTGGGGCAGGCAGACCTGATCCGGTCACGGTACGCCAGCGCGTCCGCCATGGTGACGACGGGCGGCACCAGATTGGGCATGATAATGGCACGGGCGAAATGGCGGGTGGTTTCCGGCAGAACGCTGCCCAACAAGGGGCCGTCGCGCAGGTGCAGGTGCCAGTCATCCGGGCGGGCGATGGTCAGGCTGCGGGTCATGGTCTCTCCGGCGGTGCAGGTGGCGTGAGCTATAGCAAATCACGCGCGGGATGCCAGCGACAAGACGCAATTGTTCACGCGTCGCCCGGGTTACTCTGCGCCGTCCTGCGCCCGTTTGATGGCGGGCAGTATGGTGTTGGCCAGCGCACGCTGGGTAATCGGCCCGGCAAAGCGCAAAACGATCTGCCCTTTGGCGTCAATGATAAAGGTTTCCGGTATGCCGTATACACCGTAGTCGATGGCCTCGCGCCCCTCGGGGTCGCTGCCGACAGCAGTATAGGGATTGCCGAGTTCCTGCAGAAATTTCAGCGCCTTGGCGTCCTGGTCTTTGTAATTCACGCCGTAAACGGGCAGGCCCAGATCGGCCAACACCACGATGTTGGGGTGTTCAACACGACACGGCGCGCACCAGCTGGCCCAGAAATTCACCAGTTTGACCTCGGGCTTGAGCAAAGCTTCAGTGGTCAGAAGCGGCAGATCGCCAAGTGCGCTCAAAACAAGGGTCGGCGCGGCGCGGCCTTCCATGGTGGACGGCAGGTTTTCGGGGTTGTTGCGGGTCAGTCCGCCCATGAACATTGCGCCAATACCCACGGCCATCAATGGTGGCAAGAACATCAAAGGTGACAGTCTAGCCATTGTCTTTATGGCGCTTTTCGATCTTGGCCAATTGTTTTTTCACCTTGGCGGCGCGCCACAGTGACAGTGCCGTCACCACAACGATCAAAACGGTGCTGACCGCATAAGCCGACAACACTGGACCCGAATACTGACCGAGATCGGGCATCAGGCGGACCGCTCGCGCGCGATCAACGCCGCCATGCGGCGCGACCGGATTTCGGTGCGGGTGCGCAGCAACACAAGTGCCACGAACAAAAACATGAATCCGGCCATGCTGACGAAAAGCGGATAGCGAAACACGTTGTCAACCGGCTGGGCGCTGTCGACCGACAATGATGCCCCCTGATGCAGCCCCTGATTCCAGAAATTGACCGCATAGCGCGACAGCAACGCAAAAATCGACCCCACGAGACACAGAACCGACGTCAGATCGGCGGCCGTGTCCTGATCCTCGATGGCGGCCCATAGTGCAATATAGCCAAGGTAAAACACGAACAATATCATGAACGACGTCAGGCGCGGATCCCACGCCCAGTAGGTGCCCCACATAGGCTGGCCCCAGATCGCACCGGTGAACAGCGCGATCAGCGTCATGGTTACACCGATGGGGGCAGCGGCGCGGGCCGCGAGTGCACTGACGTGATGACGGCGGATCAGCCAGATCAGCGAGGCCACAAACATCATTAACCACGCGTTGATCGCCATCAACGCCGAGGGCACGTGCAGGTAGATAATTTTGACGGTCGATCCCTGTTTGTAATCGTCTGGTGTAAAGAAGAACCCCCAGATCAGACCTACCAACAGAGCGCCAACGGACAGCACGGTCACAACCGGCAAAACCCGGTCCGTCAGACGCATAAACCGCGTTGGATTTGCGTATTCCCACAAAGACATGCGTGGTTTGTAAAGAGTGGTCGCTACGCCGACAATCGTCCTAAAGGCCGCAGGGTGATCACCTAATATTGACTTTGATCGCATAGGCCGCAGCAAAGGGCACAATGGCAAACGACAACAGACTGATGGCAGCGCTCAGAGCAAATGCTGTCGAGTTATCAAGCCCTTCCATGATCAAAGTCACACTTTGTGCGCCAAATATCAGACTGGGAATATAGAGCGGCAGCACAAGCAGCGACAGCAGCAGGCCGCCGCGTTTCAGCCCGACGGTGATCGCCGCGCCAAATGCGCCCAGAAAACTTAGCGCCGGCGTGCCGATCAACAGGCTGACGAACATCCAAAGAAATGCGTCATTCGGCAGGCTGAGCAAAGCCCCCAAAACCGGTGCGGCAAGCGACAGCGGCAGACCGGTGGTCAGCCAGTGGGTCAACGCCTTGATCGCCACAACGCCCTCCAGCGGCAGCGGAGATGTGGCCATCAGGTCCAGGGTACCGTCCTCGAAATCCAGTTGAAACACGCGGTCGAGCGACAAAAGCGACGCCAAAAGCGCGCCGACCCAAAGGATTCCGGGTGCGATCAGCGCCAATGTGGCGGAATTTGGTCCGACACCAAATGGCACGAACATCACCACGATCAGAAAGAAAGCCAGCGACAGGCCGAAACCGCCCCCCGAACGCAGTGCCAGTTTCAAATCGCGTTTCAGCAGCGCGATCACGACAGGGCCTCGTCCAGAAACGGGTTGCCGTCGCCCGATTCGGTGGCTTTGAACCGTGTGATGTCCAGAGTTGCGGCCCTGGCCAGCCCCAGATCGATATGGGTGGCAATAATGGCCGAACCACCCCCGGCATTGTGATCCTGCACAAGGCGGGCAAAGCGGGCGACGTTTTGAGCATCCAGCGACACGGTGGGTTCGTCCAGAACCCAAACGGGCCGGTCTGCCACCAGCAGACGCGCCAATCCCAGCCGCCGTTTCTGGCCGGCTGACAGGCTATAGGCCGGACGATCCAGCAAATTGGCCAGGTCAAAGGCTGAAGTGGCCGCGTCGATATCGGGTGTGCCAAAAACGCTGGCCCAGAATCGCAGGTTCTCGCTCACCGTAAGCTGGGCCTTGATGCCGTCCAGATGTCCTGCGTAGGCTATGGTCTCTGGGCTGACAGACAGGGTGCCCGACGTTGCAGGCGCCAACCCTGCCAGCACCCGCAGCAATGTTGACTTGCCGCTGCCATTGGGGCCGCGCAAAATCAGCGTATGCCCGGTATCAAGGCTGAAACTGACCCCTGCCAGCACTTCGATTTCGCCGCGGCGGCAGCTGAGATTTGTAACGCTGACCTTCATGGTTGTGGCCATAAACTATCTTTGGTCAGGCGAAAAGGCGCGCGGGGTGGTAAATTGGTACACAATAGTATACAATAGCCAATGTGCCTCATTGTACGACCACCGATATTCCGTCATAGCGTGGTCAAATCCTTGAAATACATCAAATTCCCGGAGTCCCAATATGACCGTCACCGTTGGTCACGATAGCCAGAAAACCCGCGCGACTTTGCAAATCGGACCGCGCAAGATCGACTATTATTCTATCCGGGCCGCCGAATCCGCGGGTCTGGGCGATTTTTCACGGCTGCCAGCAGCGTTGCGCGTGGTGCTGGAAAACATGCTGCGATTTGAGGACGGCAAAACCGTGACCGTGGACGATATCAGGGCATTTTCGGACTGGGCCGCGCAGGGTGGTCAAAACCCGCGCGAGATCGCCTATCGACCTGCGCGGGTGCTGATGCAGGATTTCACAGGTGTCCCGGCGGTGGTCGATCTGGCCGCCATGCGCGACGCCATGGTTGAATTGGGGGGCGATCCAGAAAAGATCAATCCGCTGAACCCGGTTGATCTGGTCATCGACCATTCGGTGATGATCGACGAATTTGGTAATGCGCGCGCTTTTCAGATGAACGTGGAACGCGAATACGAACGCAATATCGAGCGTTACACATTCTTGAAATGGGGCCAGTCAGCGTTTGATAATTTTCGCGTGGTGCCTCCGGGCACCGGAATTTGCCATCAGGTCAATCTGGAATATCTGGCGCAAACCGTCTGGAGCGACACCGATCAGCAAGGGCGCGAAGTTGCCTACCCCGACACGCTGGTCGGCACCGACAGCCACACAACCATGATCAACGGGCTGGCGGTTTTGGGCTGGGGGGTCGGTGGAATCGAAGCTGAGGCAGCGATGCTGGGCCAGCCGATTTCCATGCTGATCCCCGAAGTCGTCGGATTCAAGCTAACCGGTGAAATGACCGAGGGCACCACCGCCACTGATCTGGTGCTGCGCGTTGTGGCGATGCTGCGCGCCCACGGCGTTGTTGGCAAATTCGTGGAATTTTATGGCGAGGGGCTGGATCGGCTGCCGTTGGCGGACCGCGCCACCATCGCCAATATGGCACCCGAATACGGCGCGACCTGCGGGTTTTTCCCGATTGACGGCGAAACGCTGCGCTACATGCGCGTCTCGGGGCGCGACGAGGACCGAATCGCGTTGGTGGAATCTTATGCCAAAGCCAACGGATTTTGGCGCGATGCCGATTATGATCCTGTTTATACCAGCACGCTTGCGCTGGATATGGGCACCATCGTACCGGCAATATCCGGCCCCAAACGGCCACAGGATTTCGTGGCGCTGGATGGGGCAAAAACGGCTTTTGCAAATGAAATGCAAACCACGTTCAAGCGCCCACAAGGCAAAGAAGTGCCGGTAGCGGGCGAGGACTATACGTTGTCGTCGGGCAAAGTGGTGATCGCCTCGATCACGTCGTGCACCAATACCTCTAACCCTTACGTGATGATTGGCGCAGGGCTTGTGGCGCGCAAGGCCCGCGCTTTGGGTCTGACGCGCAAGCCTTGGGTAAAAACCTCGCTGGCGCCGGGATCGCAGGTTGTATCCGCCTATCTGGAGGCCGCCGGGTTGCAGGAAGATCTGGACGCGCTTGGCTTTAATCTGGTGGGTTACGGCTGCACCACCTGCATCGGCAACTCTGGTCCTATTCAAGCGGAGCTGTCCGCGGCGGTTGCCCAAGGCGATCTGGTCGCCGTATCCGTGCTGTCGGGCAACCGCAATTTTGAGGGCCGCATCAGCCCGGACGTACGCGCCAATTATCTGGCCAGTCCACCGCTGGTGGTGGCCTATGCGCTGGCCGGAGACATGAATGTCGACTTAACGCGCGATGCGCTGGGGCAGGACAGGGACGGCCACGATGTGTTCCTGCGCGATATTTGGCCAACCACGCAGGAAATTGCCGAATTGGTGGACAAAACCGTGACTCGCGCCGCGTTTTTGGAAAAATACGCCGAGGTGTTCACCGGCGACGACAAATGGCAGACAGTCAAAACCACCGACAGTCTGACCTACGACTGGCCGACCGCGTCAACCTATGTGCGTAACCCGCCCTATTTCCGGGGCATGGGGCCCGACGCCGGTGTGATCAGCGACATCACCAACGCACGCGTTCTGGCGGTGCTCGGCGATATGGTGACGACCGACCATATTTCGCCCGCCGGTTCGTTTACCGAAACCACACCCGCCGGACGCTACCTGACCGATCATCAGGTGCCGGTGCGCGCGTTCAATTCTTATGGCTCGCGGCGCGGCAACCACGAGGTGATGATGCGCGGCACCTTTGCCAATATCCGCGTGAATAATGAGATGCTGCAGGGTGTCGAGGGCGGCTATACGCTGGACCCAAGCGGCGCCCAAACGTCTATCTATAACGCCGCGATGGCCTATGCGGACGACGGTGTACCGCTGGTGATTTTTGGCGGCGAACTCTATGGCGCGGGATCCAGCCGCGACTGGGCCGCCAAAGGCACGTCATTGCTGGGGGTGAAAGCCGTGATCGCCGAGAGTTTCGAGCGTATCCACCGCAGCAATCTGGTGGGCATGGGCGTTATTCCGTTTGAGTTCATGGAAGGCGACAGCCGGAAATCGCTGGGGCTGACGGGTTATGAGACCGTGTCGATCACCGGGCTGGCCGGAGACCTGAAACCACAGGCCGAAGTGCCGGCTATCATCACCTCGCCCGATGGTGGGGTGCAAAACATCACGCTGAAATGCCGGATCGACACCGAAGTGGAGATCGAATACGTGCAAAACGGCGGGGTGCTGCAATACGTGCTGCGCAATTTGGCCAAAGGTTAACCCGGACGGTGGGTAAAATTACCCACCGCTCCTGACCGCAGGCCTATTCAAGCGCCTTTTTGATAAACTTCGCAGCCCGGGCCAGCGCGTCCTTGGCCGCCAGATCGTCGGCGAACGTGCGCACGTTGGACGGGCGAAAATCAAAGCCGCGCCCGACACCGGGATAGATGATCAGTCGCACCGATTGGCCGGCACGCTTCATGAACGACACAGCGGTTTCGATCGACCGGCGGCGCTGGTATTGTTCGTATTCGCCGATGAAAACCAGTGCCGGAATTTTCAGATCGTCAAGATCGTGGTGATAGCGGTACACCTGCATGGCTTCGGGTTCGTTGGGATCCTGCCAGTGCGGATAGTAGGACACGTAGCACGCAACATCCTTGATTTGACGTTCAAAGGCGACGGCCACGCGCAGCGTATAAAAACCGCCCCGCGTATGCGAATAAAGACAGATTTTGTCAGACGAAAGATCCGGTTGCGCCAATAGATAATCCACACCGGCGTTCACGTCAGATTCGGTGACCGGATCGTGGCTGGTCGGGCGGATATCGATGAACCGCGCCGCAAATACGTCGGGGGCGAGCACGATAAAACCGCGCGCCGCCAGTCGCCGCGCCAGATTTTGCACCAACGGGTCAAGCCCGCGCCGCCCGTGTTGAAAAAGAACTCCGGGAAATTTGCCTTCGGCTTTGGGACGAAACAGGATGGCCGGTACTTCTGTATCGTCAAGCGGGTTGAAATAATTGACGTCTTTCTCGGTTACCGTGTAATTGTCGGGCACCTCTAAAATACCGTCTTCGTACCATGCGTCCGACCACCAGAATTTGTCGCCAACGGGCAGCGTGTTTACCGGCGCATCAAACGCGCGGCCGGTAACCGTATCGGCAGCTACGGGTGGTTGCTCCAGATCCTGCGCCGCGATCGGACTGGCCCCGTAAAGGAACAGCAAAGCGGTGGTCACAGTCGCGATTAATTGTTTCACAATTGGTCATCCTCTATTTTGCGCCTACGCGAACGATAAGGATATGGATTGACGTCACCATGCGGCACAGTGAACCAGACATCGGCATCTGTGTTTGCGCTTTTCTCTGAGGTGGGCTGAGACCGTGCTGTCTTTTTTTACGTGTCGCAATGGCAGTCCTGTGGACTTGTTTTGCCGTGGGTCCGGCTTATATTCAAAGCGATGAGCGACATTTCAGATATCAAGGGTTACCACGCCCACGTTTATTTTGATGCCGATACAAAACTTCGGGCGCAGGCGCTGTGCGCGGCGGCCCACGCCGAATTCGGCGTGCCCGTAGGTAATTTCCACGACCGTCCGGTAGGTCCACACCCCATGGGTTCGTGCCAGTTGACTGTGACGCCCAAGCTTTTTGCCCCAGTGATGACGTGGTTGGCGTTTCACCGTGACGGGCTGATCGTATTTGCCCATCCCGACACGGGCGATCATCTGCGCGACCATGTCGAACGGGCCACGTGGCTGGGCGCGGGACTGGATTTGAACTTGTCGATATTCCAATAGACCGGAGCAAACATATGGCTAAGAAATGGGACGTTCCGCCGCTGTGGACTTTGGGTCTGGCGGTGGCGGCAGTTGCGCTGGCACGATGGCTGCCGGTCGGGCGGTTCGATCAACCGTTTTGGGGCTGGCTGGGTTTATTGGTGATGGCCGACGGTGTGGCGATCGTGATCTGGTGCGCGGCCTGGTTCCGCCGTGTCAAAACCACGATTGATCCGCGCGGCGCGCCGACAACGCTTATCGTTGAAGGTCCTTACCGCATTTCACGCAACCCGATTTATTCGGGCATGGCACTATTTTTGCTGGGGTGGGGGCTTTGGTTGGGCGCGGTTTCGGCTTTGTTGGTGCCGTTTGTATTCGCTGCGATCATCACCAACCGCTTTATTCGGCACGAAGAAGCAAATCTTAAGACGGCGTTTGGCACCGGTGCCAATCACTATTTCGCTACGACGAACCGCTGGCTGCCGGTTCTGACAAAACTGTAACACAATTCTAACGCAGGCTTGATTGGTCTTGGCGCGCCGGTGTCTCTAAGCGTATGGTACCGAAACCCAAACCGAAGAAAATCTTATGCGCATTTTTCTGACTTCTTTGCTGATCGCATTTGTTCACAGCGCCGCTGCGCTGGCGCAAAGTGGCCCGATTGTGGTGGAACTTTACACCTCGCAGGGGTGTTCTTCATGTCCGCCTGCGGACAAATTGCTTGGTGAACTGGCCAACCGCGACGATGTCATACCGCTGGCATTGCATGTGGATTACTGGGATTATCTGGGCTGGAAAGACAACTTTGGCGACCCCAAATATACCAGCCGCCAGCGCAGTTATGCACGCGCCGCCAACAAGCGGACGATCTATACCCCACAGATGATCATTCAGGGAAGCTCACACGTTGTGGGCAACCGGCCCGCAGAAGTGCGCAGCCTGCTGACAGCGCACGGTCATGCCGATTCGGTTGTAAACCTGCGCGCCTCGCGCGAGGGCACGACGCTTAGGGTTTCCTTGCGTGGAGTACATACCGCTGTCGGCCCGAATGTCGTTCAGCTGGTCCGGTATCTGCCCGAACAGGTTGTATCCATTGCCCGCGGTGAAAACGCCGGACGACGCATCACTTATTCCAACGTCGTGGTCAGCTGGACGGTAATCGGCGAGTGGAACGGTCGCGGAACGTTCGACCGGGAAATCGCGATCAAAGGGTCCGAACCCGCAGTTGTGATTGTGCAAAAACCGAACACCGGTGCGATACTGGCCGCGCAAAGGGTTGAATAGGCTCAATTCCCGATCGTATCTTTCCAACGCTGGTGCAGCCAAAACCACTGTCCCGGATGTAGGCGAATCTGCGCTTCCAGCCTGTCGTTGAATGTCTGGATCATTGTGGCAGCGTCGCTATGGACGATAGGTTCGTCGACCACCAGATCAAAACTGCGTCCGTCGCTGCGCCTGACACCAAAAACCGGAACCAGCAGCGCGTCAAAGCGCAACGAAAAATCTGCAGCCGAGGTCACCGTGCGCGTCGGGCGGTCAAAAAAACGCAACACCTCGCCTTCGTCAGAATATTGATCGATCAACAGCGCCAGAATGCCGCCGCTTTTTATATGGCGCAACGCGTCGCGGGTGCCTTTCATGCCGCGCGGGAAATTCGGCCCTGATATCAGGTCAAGGTTGTCGCGGTAACGCACGTTTGTGTAGCCGTTGTTCAGCGGCCGGTAGATCGACGCCACCGGGTGGCCCATTTGTTCCAGACAGGTACGGCCCACCTGAAAATTGCCAAAATGACCCGACACAAGAATCACCGGTTTTCCGTTATCCAGCGCTGCTTTCAGCGTGCCAACACCCGGCCCGGTCATTGCAGTGTCACGCGCATGTCTGACAAAGTCGCGCGCGCTCAGGTTTTCGATTAGCAGTCGCCCAAAGTTGTCACACGCCTGATTGGCGATGCGGGTCTGGTCCGCCTCGTCAATGTCTCGATAGGCAAACCGCAGGTTGGCCCGAATGCGCGGCTTGATCCTGACCAGCGGTGCCAACACCCAGGTCAGCAACCACCCGAAAAGGGGTACGCGCAACCGGTAGGGTACCAACAACACCAGTCCGACAACGGCGCGGTAGGCCAGATCTTTTATGTAAAAGCGCGTATTTTTGCGGTCATACGCGTAGATGATTTTTTTCAAGTTCTGCCCCGGGGCTGTCGATGCGCCAGACATAGCGACTGCACCCCGCGCTCACAAGGCCGCGCTGCCTAAGGTTGCCGTGCCACCGCGACGCCGATCATGCTGTCGCGGCTGACCAGGTCTGCCAATTCGGTCTCATTCATTTCCCCGGTGCCGTGGGGGCGCAGCGGGATCACAATATAACGCATTTCGGCGGTGGAATCGTGCACGCGCACTTGCGTGGTCGCAGGCAATTTCAGACCAAATTCGCCCAATACTGCGCGCGGTGTTTTGACAACGCGCGCGCGGTAAGCGCGCTGTTTGTACCAGTCGGGCGGCAGGCCCAAAAGATTGCGCGGGTAACACGAACATAAGGTGCAGACGACGACATTGTGAATATCGGGCGTGTTCTCCAGCGCGATCAGTTTCAGCGCACCGATGTCAAAGCTCATTTCACGACAGGCAGCAGAGCCGTCCGCCAGAAGCCGGGCGCGAAAATCGGCGTCAACCCACGCCCGCGCCACCACGCGCGCTCCGTCGGCAGGCGAACGCGCATCCATGGCGTCAATCGTCGCCGAAATTTCCTGCGGCGTGGTCACATTTTTCTCTACAAGCAATTCGCGAATGGCAATTTCCATGTTTTGCCAATAGGTTAGGGGCGCGTCTTGATCCTCGCGGTAAGGGTGACCCGACGCACTTATACCTGCGGGGCTGTGTATAATTTCGTCGTGCGGCATTATTCGCCCAAAGGAGAAGCGCGGTTCTCCCACTCCAGCCAGTTGTCGTAAATTTCTGCGTCCACCGTGTCGAACGGGTGTTCTGCCTGATCTCCCCAGAGCTCGGCCATGCTAAAACGCACGCGGTACAGATCAATTTTTGGCGCGGTTTGGCGATAGGCGCTGCGCTCGGCGTCGATACGGGGCCCGAGATTTGTGATCACAATTCCGCGTTTACCGCGCAGAAAATAGGGTGCGCGCACGTGCCCCGGTGGGTGAGCGTATTTAATGCGCACCGGTTCATTCATTGCCGGGCCCGGTGCAGTCGCCGTAGGTTTCGCCGCGCGCCGCCACGTCAGCCATGCGCGCGCCAAGTTCAGAGGTCGAATACACCCCGGCCTCCAGCAGATTCTGATTGACGCTGGCGATCCAGCGTTCGTAATAGCTCATGGTTTCATAGGCGGTTGCGCCCAGATCCTCGATGCAACGGCGCAGTCCGTCCACGGTGAACAAACCCCTACCGGAGGCAATCACCATCAGCGCATCGACACGTTTTTCCCAGAGCGCATAGTCGTGATCTTCGGGCACCACCGGGCCGGCGTCCAATCCGCCCATATCGTGCCATCGTCTGCCGTCAAATTGATCCATTGCATTTAAGCTAGACTTTCGCGTTCAGGTGCGCAACGGATGTGACGCAGGTTTTTGTGGCTGAAAGGGGACGGGTATGATCAACGATGTTTGGCAGTCTTTCAGTGCTTTGCCGCGTTGGGTGCAATTCTGGGTGGCGGCGGTTCTGGTGCCGGTGAATTTGGCCAGCCTATTGTTTATCGCCGAGCCGCACGGCCTTTTGATCGCCACGCTTGCTGTGGGCGGGATGATGCCCAATCTGCCGATCATGATGATCGAGCGCGGGTTTTCCAAGGCCATGGCGTGGCCGCATATCGTGATCTGGACGCCTTTGGTGATATATATTGCGGTGCTGCCCGGCGAGGATCTGGTCGCCGACTCTCTGATGACAAGCTATCTGCCGCTGTTGTTGGCGGTTAACCTTGTGTCGCTTGGGTTCGATTACAGGGATGCACGTGCATGGTTGCGCGGTTCCCGCGAAGTCGCGGGCCGGTCCTGAACTTACAGCGTTTCGCGTCTTACCTGAACCATCGCTTTTCACCCAACGTGTTGAAATCTTTGATTTCAAGCGGCGTTGGCTGAGACTGGATTAATGCGAAATGCTTTAGTTTACAGCCACGATGCCGCCGCGATCCCCGATTGCCACGCTACCAAAACGCTGCGCAAAACAGACGGGCAGGGGGCGGTCACCGGGCACCGAAAGCCACAGGCGCAACAGGTGACGGCGGTGCACCGGGTCAGACCAATCTTCAAACCCCGTGCGGTCGTGCAGCAGCGAATGGTTGTGCACGAACTGCATGTCACCGGGCGCAAGTCGCATAGAAAAATTGAGCGCAGGGTCGTTGGCCAATGTGTCGAACATATCAAGCGCAGCGACGTGATTTTCGGTCAGTTCAAGGGTGCCTTCAAAACGTTGCGCCGAATCGATGTACTGGCGCTGGTACATTACGTTGAGAAAACCTTCGCCCCATGTGAACACGGGAATTTCAAAAAACGGTTTCATGCCGGCAGGCACCTCACCGCGTCTGTCGGTTGCGATATCGTCAAATAAAAACGGCAGAAGATCAGGTCGGCGCGCGCGCATTTCGTTGTAGATCGTGGCGGCGCTGACCAGCAGTGATTTACCGCCCGATTTGGCGTCCTTCAGGCAAATCAACCCGACAACGTCGGCGCTGTCGGTGTGGAATGTCTGGCGCTCTGACGTCTGGTAAATCCGCGTCGTGTTGTCGCTCGAATTCACGCCGATATCGCGCACGTGCCCCAGCAAATCGCCCTGTGCATTCTGCGAGCGAGCGCTGCCGATATAGGCGCCGACGCCGTAGAACAGTGTTGAAAATTCGCCTTCGTCAAAATCGGCGGGATCAATTCCGCGCAGCAGGCAAAATCCGTGCCCGCCAATCAAAGTTGTTCTCATATCGCGCAGTATGCCGCCCAAAACCGGCAGGGCGAAAGTGTCGACGTTCAGTTGGTGCAGGGCAAGGCCTTGTTTTGCGACGTTGCGCAGCGCCGATTTCAACTCGGTAATGTGCTGCTCGTCCAGCCACAGTGTCCACATATCCGGATTTTGGCGCATGTCTTCGCCGCGCCACGCTGACCGGACGTTCAAATGCTCTGGCAAAGACGACGGCAGTTCCACAGCGATTTATCCTAGCGTTTGCGCAGCACCAACAGGCGGTTGTTTGCGGGCATGATGATAAGATCTTGCCGATCCAGTCCGCAAGTCTTGCCCAAAACGCCGATCTCGTCAACGTCACGCACTCCCCAATCGGGATTGTCCGCCCGCAGGCGCGCATCAAAGCGCTCTGTCCGCTGCAAAGGTGTCAGCCTATTGAAAAATCCACCGCCGGTCGGGGTGCGCGATTGACACGCAGCGAAAAGACGTCGGGCCTTGCATAGTGCCCGCTGGCGTCAAACTTGCGGCGTGACGCGCGCGCATCGGCCACGTTGATATCGGTCAGTAGCAGGCCCTTTTCCTGATGCATTGGTCCCGCGTAAACACCACCAAAGGGCTTGTAGACAACTGCGTCACCGGGGTTGATCCATTCGTCCTTGTTGGGAAATATCTCGTCGTAGTGTGGAATGTCCGTGGGGATATCGGCCACTTCAAGTGCCGTGGCGCAGCTGATTACCCAGCATGCACCCTCACGCGCGATATGCTGCATCGTCGCCATCCAGGTGTCACCTGAATCCCACGTGGGGGCGACATAGATGTCGACGTTTTGTGCATAAAGCGCAAAGCGCGCGAGCGGCATATAGCTTTCCCAACAAATAAGCGTACCAATGCGCCCGACAGCGGTCTCCACGACGTTAAGACCCGATCCGTCGCCAAACCCCCAGACCATGCGTTCGGGGTTGGTCGGCATCAGTTTGCGGTGGTTGTTGACGATGCGCCCGTCGGCATCAATAATTGCACAACTGTTGAACAGGGTGCCCCCGCTGGCCGTGCCGTCAGATTCCTGATGTCCGATGACGATCACAATACCATGGTCGCGTGCTGCGGCGCGCAGGGGCGCAAGGCAGTCTTTGCTTAAGTCCACCGAATTGGCCAAAAGACGTGCAAACAAATCGTCCGTTTTGCCCATGCCCGCACCCGGCGCAAGCCGCCACACAAAGGTGGGATAGCCGGGCAACCATGCCTCGGGAAAGACGATCATTTCGGCCCCGTCCCCGGCGGCCTTTGCGGTCAGTTCCACAGCGCGCTCCAGTGATTTTGGCAAATCGAGGTAAACCGGTGGTTCCTGAACGATGGCGATCTTGGTCATAGGTCTGTCCTTTGAATGAAGTTTTTCGTGCGGCGGCCGTTGGGCCGCCGCCACGTTTTAGCGTGTCGCAGCCGCAACCAGCATTTCGCAGGGGCCTTCGAACTTGCCGTCGGTCTCGAACGCTTTTAGCGCTTCTTCGATCTCGGCCCAGGCGTCGTCCTGCTCGGGTTCAGACAATCCGGACAACATTTGATGAAGCGCGCCAAAGCTTTCCTGTTCGAATTGCA
>CAZPQL010000022.1:0-39528 GCA_964588725.1 uncultured Rhodobacterales bacterium | reverse complement strand
TGTTTCGGCTGACGCAAGGGGCGACGCGGGTCTATTGTGTGGACGAGACCGAGCGGGATATGTGGCTGGCCAAAGGGCTGGGCGGCAAGGGCAAGATCGACATTTCACGCTTTAAGGGGCTTGGTGAAATGGACGCCAAGGACCTGAAAGACACCACCATGAACGTCACCACCCGCAAGCTGATCCGCGTGTCGATTGACGAAGACGAACCGGGCGAAACCCGCGACCTGGTCGAACGGCTGATGGGCAAAAAACCCGAGTTAAGGTTCCAGTATATTCAGGAAAATGCCCGGTTTGTGGAAGAGTTGGATGTTTGAGGGGGGGGTGAAAGTTGAAGGATATCTACATCGGGAATACCGACCAACGTTGGTTTGAATTCTGCAAATACAAATCACCGTTGTCGGAGGTCAATTTTTGGCAACCTTCTCGCCAACATTTCAAGGCAATTGACGAAGGTGGAATATTCTTTTTTCGCCGAAAAGCGCCAATAAACAAAATTGCTGGCTTTGGGATCCTCGCGAGCAGCGGAACAATTTCAATTGGTCAGGCATGGCGAGATTTAGGAATATCAAATGGCGTCAACGACGAAGAGCATTTTATTGAACTTATTCGAAAATACAGAAAAGGAAAAATCACAGACGAATTTTCTCAAATTGGATTTAAGATATTGATAAATCCAGTTTTCTTGGATGAGAGAGACTGGTTCGATCTACCTAAAGACTGGTCAAAAAACATTGTAACCGGAAAATCTTACTCTGTTAATTCCTCTGCCGGTCTCAGATTGGTCCAGAAATTTCAACGTCTAAACCCTTCTGCCAATGAATTTGAGAACGACAAGTATAGTTTTGAGGGTCTTGCTGAAGCGCCTTTTGCTGGTTTCAGTCACACATCCGCCAAACAAAAAATCCGAATGGGTCAAAATGCCTTTAGAGTTTCTGTGCTTACGGCATATGAATGCACATGCGCTGTAACCGGAACTTCAGTCGAAAGCGCTCTCGAGGCCGCACATATACTAAAATTCGCTAACCACCCTGATCATTCAATCAACAACGGGATTTTGTTACGAAAAGATATTCATGCTCTATTTGACAGGTTTCTTTTAACAATTACAGAGGATTACAAGATATCTGTCAACCACCGGTTGAGGGAGCTTTACCCAGATTCAGCTGAGTATTTGAGTTTAGACGGTAAACTTATTTCTCTTCCAAAAGAGAAAATCAAATACCCATCAAAAAACAAAATTTTAAAGCGAAATATTGAACATGCGTTGGGTGGGTCATTTTACCCACCGCTCCCAGCCGGTCCGCCAAAAGGTGGGTGAAATCACCCAACCAGCGCCAAATCCTTTTCTTCCAAACCACGGACAGCGCCCGGCCTGGGGGGCAGCGAAGCGCCCTCCGTGGGGAGGTCGGGCGCTGTCCGGGCCAAATGCCCGGACGGGTGTTTGGCCCGGTGTCGTTTCAACAAACGTAGGGTGGGTGATTTCACCCACCATTCCCAACCCGGCCGCCAAACCGGTGGGTGAAATCACCCACCCTACAAAACCTAAACCGCGCAACATTTGCAAAATCCACCCTGTTAACCTAAGTTAACAAAACGTTAACAAAGGGTTAATTTTGCACCGGTTCATCACCCTGCTGCTGTTGCTTGTGCTGCCGCTTGCGGCGGCGGCTCAGTCTTTGATCGATACCCCCTACAAGCGCCATTATTTTGGTCGCGGCTGGGTCGACAGCGACCGGGATTGTCTGAACACCCGCCACGAACTGCTGCTGGCCAAATCGGTCGACACAACGCCGGTCCTGACCAAAAACCACTGCCGCGTGCTGCGCGGTAAATGGTACGACCCGTTTGACGACAAAACCGTGTTTGACGCGTCCCACCTTGATATCGACCACATCATCCCGCTGAAATGGGCGTGGGAGCACGGCGCCGATCATTGGACCCGCGATCAGCGTAAACAATTCGCCAACGACCTGCGGTTCATTATCGCTGTGTCAGGAAGCCTGAACCGCTCTAAAGGCGCCAAAGCGCCCACGGAATGGATGCCGCCCAATGCCAGTTACCATTGCACTTACGTGACGATCTTTTACCGCGCTATTCTGGTCTATGACTTTTCCATTACCGATGCAGAGCGCCGCGCCCTGAAAGAGCTGCGCAGCACCAGTTGCAACCGCGATCTGGCGTTCAATCAATAGCAATCGTAGGCTGGGTGAAATCGCCCACCTTTCCCAACATTTGCTGCTGTCGGTGATTGCCTTGCAATTGCCGGACGGTCTGCAGGGCGCTGTGCGGACAAAAGGGTCGAACAGGGGTTTTTGGCGATGCTTGCGCCATCATCGCGTGGGTTACCACCGGTTTCAAAATACATATATTAACCCCTTGCTAACCTCATTTCGTATATGTATATTAAATGTACGAATGGGACGAAGCCAAGCGACAGGTAAATTTCGCGAAACACGGCGTGGATTTTGCCGATCTTGAACGGTTTATCTGGCAGCCGGGCCGTATTCGGGAAGACAAGCGTATCCAGTACGGCGAACAGAGATTTATTGTTGATGGTCATATCGCCGGGCGGCAATTTGTACTGGTTTTCGCCAAACGAAATCTAAAAATTCGGGTCATAAGCCTGCGAAAGGCCAACCCCCGGGAGCAGAGGAATTATGAGCAGTCGCAAAAGCTATATTGACGAAAACGGCGATGCCCTTGAGCTGGACGAACAATGGTTCCGCGAGGCCAAACCGGTCACCGAATTCCCCGAACTGGTAGAAATCCTGCAACGTCACGGCAAACTGGGCCGTCCGCCGCTGCCGGAAAGCGAGCGGAAACAGAGGGTTACCATGTATCTCGATCGCGACGTGATTGCGGTATTGAAAAAGGACGGGCGCGGGTGGCAGACCCGGGCGAACCAAAAACTGCGCAGCGCGCTGGGGTTGTGACTGCGCGCTCTTTCAATCCGCCCCGCCTGTGCTAACCTGCGCCAATGACGCGCCTGTTGCTTCTCCTTCCCCTTCTGCTGCTCGCTTGCGCGCGTCCGCTTACACCGTCCGAAGCTGCATTCGCCAAAAACTTGCTCGGCGATGACCTGCAGACCCAAAGCATCCGCCTTGCCCCGTTCACCGCGCTTACCACGATCAGCCAACGCCGTCCGCCACGCCCGCGTGTTGCGTGCCGCGAACGCATCTGGCCGGCACCAACCGTCACCAAAGGCACCGTCGAAACATTCACCGCCGCGTTCGTGACGTTCAACCGGCTCAACATCGCAGACACGCTGTTTGAGCCCGATTACCTGCCCGCCTTTCCCGATCAACTGTCACTACCCGCCGCCATGTTCATCGGTCACGAACTTACCCACGTCTGGCAATGGCAGAATCGCGCGACCACGGGGTACAGTCCGCTCAAGGCCGCCGGTGAACACAGGCCCGGCACTGACCCCTATCTGCTTGATCTGGCCAGCAATCCGGCGTTTCTTGACTTTCCGTTCGAGCAACAGGCGTCAATCGTCGAGGAATTTATTTGCTGCACGGCGCTTGACCCCAAGGGCGGGCGCACCGCGCGGCTACGCGATATGTTGCGGCCGTTTTTCCCCGCCGATGCGCTGGCAGGTCGACTGGAAAATGTGGCGATCAGCGTGCCTTGGCAGGGTGTGAAGCGGCGCGGAATTTGTAGTTAAGCGCCACCAAACCGCGCATTCAGCCACTCGATGAAATCGTCGGTGATGGCGTCGCGGTTGACCTCGTTCAGACACTCGTGGCGCGTGTCCGCAGGCACGCTGACGGTCACGTCGCTCAGACCCGCGGCTTTCAGCCGTGCGCCCAGCCTGACCATGTGCTTGCCCTTACCCGTACAGGGATCGGCACCGCCGCCCAACAGGTGCACCGGCAGCTTGTCCGCCAATGCCTTCAGGTTTTTATCGTCGGCGGCGGTGCCGATCGCCCCGGTCAAATCCTGCCACAGGCTGATGCTGATCAGAAAACCGCACAGCGGGTCGTTGATGTATTTGTCAACCTCGTCAGTATCGCGCGACAGCCAGTCAAAATCGGTGCGGTTGGGTTTGAATGCTTTGTTCCACGCAGCAAAAGTCACGATTATGGCCAGCCAACTGGCCGCTGATTTGCCTTTGACGCGTTTCTCGGCACCCAGCAGAAACCTGAAAAATTTCAGCAGCCCGCCGCCCTCGGCGCCGTTGTTCCAGCTGGCCAGCCCATCCACAAGATCGGGATGGCGCAGCGCAAAATTAAGCGCAATCGTTGCGCCCATCGAGTGACCAAAACACACTAGCGGAACACCCGGAAAGTCGCCCCTGACGGAGGTATTCACCGCTGTTACGTCCTGCATTACCTTGTCAAACCCGTCGGTGTCCGCATAGCGCCCCAGCACGGCGTCGGGCGCGCGGGTCAGACCGTGGCCGCGGTGGTCGTGGGCGACGGCGACGTAACCGTTTTTCACCAGCGCGCGGGCAAAGCGTTCATAGCGCTGCGCGTGTTCGGACATGCCATGGTTGATGTGTACGATCGCTTTTGGCGCGCCTTTGGGGCGCAGCGTCAGCACATGCAGGTCAGCACCTGATGGGCTGAGAAGTCGACTGCTTTGGAAATGGGCCATGCGGCGCGATCCTTGTGGTGGCAATGGTCAATTTATGCACAGTGCGCGCGCACAAACAATGGTCGGTTTCACCTATTTCGAACCCGCCAATACGACGCTTGCGAGCGCATGAATTGCAGGCTAAGCACACTGCGAATTAGCGTGGTCGCGGGGATGTCACACGGTGCTGTCTTTGTTGTTTTTCGGTTTTGTCGTCGGGGTCTCGCACGCGTTCGAGGCCGACCATCTGGCAGCGGTATCGGCGCTGGTCAGTGGAAAATCGGGATGGCGAACAATTTTGTGGCGCGGGTCGCAGTGGGGTCTGGGCCACGCGGTGACGCTATTTGCCGTCACGGCGCTGGCACTGGCAACCGGTCGGCACCTTAGCGCGCAACTCGCCAGTGGATTGGAACTGATCGTCGGGGTGACGCTGATATATCTGGGTATCCACGTGATGGTGCGCCTGCGCCGCGACCACGTACATATCCACACACACAAACACAGCGACGGGCGGCGTCACGTGCATTTCCACCGCCACGATACCGACAGTGTGCACAGCAGGCACAGCCACGATCACCACGATACGACCCCGCTGCAAAGCCTTGCAGTGGGCATGGTGCACGGGCTGGCCGGCTCGGCGGCGCTAATCGTGTTTACCGCCACCCAGATCAGCACACCACAACTTGCGCTGGGGTATGTGGCACTGTTCGGGCTGGGATCTCTGGCCGGTATGGTTGCGGTCTCGGCAGCGATGGCACTGCCGCTGGTCTATTCGGCCCGCGTCCTTGGCCGCGCCAACCGCGCTTTGCAATGGATGATTTCGCTGGCAACGCTGGCGCTTGGCGCTTTGATGGCCACGACCATGGCGCTGCAATTGGTGGGCTAACATATTTCGCCCTAATTTTTGCGAAAATACTAATACCGCTGATCGGGCAAAACCGCTTGGTTTGCAGTTCGCCATCAACCTGTTCCACCGGACTACAGGCTCAAATCCGCCGCGCGGATTTAGGGTCAGGACCGCCGCCCAAAAACCGACCGCAAGTCGGGCTTTTGGCGGGCACAACTGCACTATTATTCAAGCGTCTCTGCCAATTCTTCCAACCTGAGCCACTCGTCCTCGGCCTCGGTCAAAGATGCGCGTCGCGCCACCAGCGCCGCGCCGGCCCTGGCAAATTTGTCCGGGGATTTGGTGAACAGGTCCGGATCACCCAAAAGCGTCTCAAGCTGGGCAACTTCACCGGCCAGACGCGCAATTTCTGCCGGCAGCGCCGCCAGGGCGCGCGCGTCGCGATAACTTAACCGTGCCCGCTGGTGCGCCCGCGCCGGACCACCTTCTCTGATGGTTTTGGACGCGGATTTAACCGCCTGCGCCGGTTTGCCAACCGGCTCATTCGCGCTGCGTTGCGCGCGGTAATCGCTCCAGCCACCGGCGTAGACCGTGGCCTGCCCGTCGCCCTCCATCGCCACCGTGGTCGTGGCCACGCGATCGATAAAATCGCGGTCGTGGCTCACCAGAAGCACTGTGCCATCGAAACCGTCAAGCGCCTCCTGCAACAAATCGAGCGTCTCCACATCCAGATCATTGGTGGGTTCGTCAAGCACCAGCAGATTGCTGTCGCGCGCCATCAGCCGCGCCAGCAGTAACCGCGCCTTTTCACCGCCCGACAATGCCCGCACCGGCGCGCGTGCCTGGCTTTCGTCAAACAGAAATTCCTTCAGATACCCGACCACGTGCCGCGCCTGCCCGCGCACCATGATCTGATCGTTTTTGCCCGACACGCCCAGCTCTCGGTCCAGCGTCAGACTGTCCCAAAGACTGACATCGGGATCAAGCGCCGTACGGTTCTGGTCGAACACCACCGGCAACAGGTTGACCCCCAAACGTACCGTACCGCTGTCGGGCTGGCGCGCACCCGTCAGAATGTCGATCAGCGTGGTTTTCCCGACCCCGTTAGGTCCGACCACGGCCACGCGGTCACCGCGCATGACTTTGAGCGAGAAAGCCCTGACGATGTCGATGCCGTCAAATCCGTGGTTGATCGCGCTGGCCTCGATCACCAGTTTGCCCGATTGGCTGCCCGCCTCAAGCTGTAATCCTGCCGCCCCTTGTCGTTTAATCTGATCGGCTCGCTGCTGGCGCAAATCGGCCAGTCGCCGCACGCGGCCCTGATTGCGTTTGCGCCGCGCTGAAATCCCCTCGACCGCCCAACGCCCTTCGGATTTAATCAGACGGTTGAGCTTGTGCCGAGTCAGGTCCTCTTCGGCAAACACCGTGTCGCGCCAGCCTTCAAAAGCGTCAAACCCCTTGTCCTGACGGCGCAACCGACCACGATCGACCCATAGCGTGGCACGGGTGAGCGCGCGCAAAAACGCCCGGTCGTGCGAGATAAGCAAAAATGCCTTTTTGGTGCCTGCGAGGTGGTTTTCCAGCCAGTTGATCGCGGCGATATCCAGATGGTTGGTCGGCTCATCCAGCAACATCAGATCGGGGTCTTCGGCGATGATCCGTGCCAGCGCCGCGCGGCGACGCTCGCCGCCCGAGGCCGTTTCGGGGGTTTGATCCGCTGCAAAATTCAAGCCGGTGGCGGCTTTGTCAACGCGGTATTGCTCGGACGCCCCCAACGTTGCTGACGTGTAGTCGCCCAAAGTCGCAAAGCCGGCAAAATCAGGATCCTGTTCCATATACCCGACGCTCAGGCCCGGGCCAAGAACACAGCTGCCGCCATCGGGATGTGTCAGGCCCGCCATGATTTTCATCAAGGTGGATTTACCCGACCCGTTGCGCCCGACCAGCGCCATGCGATCACCCGGGTGCACCGTCAGGTCAACCCCGCTTAGTATCGGGTCACCACCGTAGGTCAGGGCGATGTCAGAAAGCGTCAAAAGCGGGTATCTGGCCATGGCGCGCAGCTAAGGCGCGCGGCGTTGGCCGTCAATATCCAGCTGCGATTTAAGTCGCGGGCATGCCGGTTTCCACCAGAGTCGCCCAGTAAGAACAGCCCGCAGGGATGGCTTCGTCATCAAAATTATAACCCGGATGATGGCACATCGGCGTATCCCCGTTGCCAACCAGAATATATGCACCCGGACGTTCGTTCAGCATATAGGCGAAATCCTCGGCCCCCATGATCGCCGCCGCGTCGGCCCTGACGCGCGCCGCACCGGCAACTTTGGTCGCGACCTCGACGGCAAATTCGGTTTGCTTTTGCGCGTTCTCCATCACCGGATAGCCGCGCTGATAATCAATTTTGGCGGTGGCCCCAAATGTTTCAGCCACGTTTTGCACCACTCTTTTGATGGTCGCTTCGGCCATGTCCTGCACGCCGCTATCCATTGTGCGCACCGTGCCCCGGAGCTGCACATGCTGCGGGATAACATTATAGGCGTCGCTTTCGGTGCGAAAACTGGTGATTGAAATCACCAGCGATTTCAGCGGGTCAGCGTTGCGCGACACCACTGACTGCATCGCCACAACCATGTGTGCACCAACCAATGTTGTATCGATCGCTTCTTGCGGTTTGGCGGCGTGCCCGCCCTTGCCTTCGATATCAATGGTAAACTGATCTGCCGCCGCAAAAAACGCACCGGGACGAATAGCGAAATCGCCGACCGGATGGCCGGGCATATTGTGCATGCCGTAGACTTCCTGAATGCCAAAATCGTCCATCAGCCCGTCTTCGCACATCGCCAGCCCTCCGGCACCGCCTTCCTCGGCGGGTTGGAAAATCACCACCGCTGTGCCGTCGAAATTGCGCGTTTCCGCCAGATACTTTGCCGCCCCCAAAAGCATCGCGGTGTGCCCGTCGTGTCCGCAGGCGTGCATCTTGCCCTTAATCTTGGATGCATAGTCTACCCCCGTGGCCTCGTAAATCGGCAGCGCATCCATGTCGGCCCGCAACCCCATGACTTTGCCGGACTTATCGGTTTTTCCCTTGATCACGCCAACCACCCCGGTACGTCCGATTCCGGTTTTCACACTATCGCAGCCAAATGCGCGCAAACGCTCTTCCACCAGTTTTGAAGTCCGGTGCGTGTCGTACAAAAGTTCGGGATTTTCGTGTAAATCGCGCCGCCACGCGGTGATTTCGGCGTGCAGGTCGGCAAATCGGTTGATCAGGGGCATGGCATAGTCTCCTAGGTGCTGAGATGGGATATCAGGCGGTCTACAAAGGCAGCGCCGGCTTTGAATTGATCAATACTGATAAATTCGTCGGGCTGGTGCGCCTGTTCGATCGAGCCGGGGCCGCAGACCACCACCGAATAGCCGCGTTCCTGAAACTGCCCTCCTTCGGTGCCGTAGGACACCACATGGGTGCCATTGTCGCCGGTCAGCGCGCGCACCAGCGTTTCCGACGCGCCGTCGGTTTCGGGTTTCAAAGCCGGGTTGGCCATGCGCGGCGTGACCACGATCTTGGCTTCGGGGCGGATTTCTTGGATTTCGGCTTGGATTTCACGTACATAATCCATGTATTTCGCATACCAGTCCTGCGCATCCTGCGAGGCCGGGCAGCGGATGTCGGTTGAGAAAGTGCAGTCTTTGGCGGTGATATTTCCCGCTGTGCCGCCTTGCAGCACACCGACGTGCAGCGTGGTAAACGGTGGTTCGAACATAGCGTCGATATCGTTGGGTGTGGCGGCCATGTTTTCCATCGTGCGCAAGCGCAGCCATTCGATAAGGCGCGCCGCCGTCATCGTCGCCGATACGCCCCTGTGCATCAGTGATGAATGGACCTCAAAACCATGCACATGGGTTTCCATGCCAACCGCGCCTTTGTGCGCGGTGACCACATTCATCATCGATGGTTCACCAACAATCACCGCCGCCGCTTTGGGCAGGTGCTCGCGCATTTTGTCGATCATGAAAGGTGCGCCGATACAGCCGACTTCTTCGTCATACGACATGGCGATCTGAATCGGGCGTTTCAGGTTCGCGCTTTGCATCGCGGGCACCGCTGCCAGTGCCAGCGCGTCAAACCCTTTCATGTCGCAAGTGCCGCGACCATACAATTTGCCGTCGCGCTCCTCCACCGTAAAGGGATCGCTGCTCCAGTTCTGGCCGTCCACGGGTACAACGTCGGTGTGGCCTGACAGAATGACACCGCCGTCCACCTGCGGGCCGATATGCGCGTACAGGTTGGCCTTTTGGCCGGTTTCGTCAAAAACGCGATGCGATTTGACCCCATGCGACATCAGGTAGTCTGCGATAAAATCGATAATCGGCAGGTTGCTCGCGCTGGATACACTGGGAAATGACACCAGCTTTTCAAGCATTTCCCGAGGGTTAAGCTCCAGCCCCATAATTTTCCCCGAATTTGGATACTGGCAGATTGTGCCAGCCGCTCGCGAACGTCAAGCGCCTGCGCGGGTCAACTTTCGCTGACGCCACGAAAGTTGATCAATTGGTTAAATCCATGTTGCCGCTTGCGGTTTTTCGTGCTTACCTGCGACATAATGAACAGATTTCGCGCCGGGACTGCTTTGGTGCGCAAACGATGGACATGAATCTGGGGGGGTTGCCTATGGCCGACGGGCCGATCGAAAACACTGCACCAATTCTGGATGTCACTGATCTGAAAACCGTGTTCGCGACGCGCGGCGGTGATGTCCACGCAGTCAATTCGGTCAGTTTCACGTTGGCTCCGGGTGAATTGCTGGGCGTCGTCGGCGAAAGCGGGTCGGGCAAATCGGTCACTATGATGTCGCTGATCGGACTTTTGCCCATGCCGCCCGCCGAAATCCGTTCCGGCAAGGTGATGTTCGAGGGACACGATATTCTGGCCATGTCAGAGACCGAACTGCGCGACATTCGCGGCGCGAGAATCGGTTTCGTGTTTCAGGATCCGATGACGTCGCTCAATCCGGTATTCACCGTGGGATTTCAACTGACCGAACCCTTGCGCAAGCATATGGGTCTGGCCAAACGCGAAGCCCGCCTGCGCGCTGCTGAATTATTGGAACTGGTTGGCATTCCCGATGCCGCGTCGCGGCTTAAGGATTATCCGCACCAGTTTTCCGGCGGTATGCGCCAGCGCGTGATGATCGCCATCGCGCTGGCATGTGATCCCAAAGTGCTGATCGCCGATGAACCGACAACGGCGCTTGATGTAACCATTCAGGCGCAGATATTGGAATTGATCAAAGATCTGCGCCGCAAACTTGGCATGGCGATTGTCTGGATCACCCACGATCTGGGCGTGATTGCCGGAATCGCCGACAGGGTCATGGTCATGTACGGCGGACAGGTCGTGGAAATGGCCGAAGTCAAGGAGCTGTTCACCAATCCGCGCCACCCCTACACGCGCGCGCTGCTTGAAACACTGCCGTCGGTGACCGGCGACCGCGCCGAAAGATTGCGCTCGATCGAAGGGCAGCCTCCTGCATTGGATGCGCAGCCCACCGCCTGTCCTTTCCGGCTTCGCTGCCACCACGTCATGGACCGGTGTGTGCAGGAAAACCCGCCTTTGGTGCGGTCAGACAATAGTCACGACGTGGCGTGTTTCTGGACGCCCGTCAAAAACAGGGCGGCGTAATGGCAGCAACAATGGTCAGCGTGGAAAACCTGAAAATGCACTTTCCGATTTTTCGCGGACTGCTGCAGCGCCGCGTCGGCGAGGTCAAAGCGGTGGACGGAATCAGCTTTGAAATTCGCGAGGGCGAAACGCTTGGTCTGGTGGGAGAATCGGGATGCGGCAAGTCTACGGCCGGCCGCGCAATTCTGCGCCTCTACGACGTGACGGACGGTGACATAAATTTGAACGGTGTCGAAATCGCCGGACTTGGTGGCCACGAACTGCGTAAGCTGCGCCCGGAAATGCAAATGATTTTCCAGGACCCGCAAGCCAGCCTGAACCCACGTATGACCGTCAGCGCAATCATCTCGGAACCCATGGTCGAACACATGGACCTGAGCAAAACCGAGCGGCAGGCGCGTGTACTTGAACTGATGGATGCGGTGGGCCTGAGCCGTGACTTCGTTCGTCGTTTCCCACATGAATTTTCCGGCGGCCAGCGCCAGCGCATCGGCATCGCCCGCGCTTTGGCGCTCAACCCGAAATTCATTGTCTGCGACGAGCCTATCGCGGCGCTCGATGTATCGATTCAGGCGCAGGTGGTCAATTTGCTGGAGGATTTGCAGGACAAATTCGGGCTGACCTATCTGTTCATCAGTCACGACCTATCGATGGTGCGCCATTTGGCGAACCGCGTGGCGGTGATGTATCTGGGAAAAATCGTTGAACTCGCGCCCCGAGACGCACTTTATAGCGACCCGCTGCACCCCTATACACAGGCGTTGCTATCCGCGGTGCCCGAAATCAATCCGGGCGGCGACGACTCGCACGCGCGCATCATTTTACAGGGTGACGTCCCCAGCCCGGCAAACCCGCCGCTGGGGTGCAACTTTTGCACGCGTTGCCCGCATGTCATGGAAATCTGCAAAATCGAGGATCCCGAATACACCGATCAGGGCGGCGGCCGGTTTGTTGCCTGCCATTTAGTCAATAAAGCCAATTGATGCGGGATAAACCGCACGTACGAGGACAAAACGAGCTCAACAACAAGGAGAAAGACCGATGAGAATAAGATCAACATTAATAGGGGCAGCGGCGGCACTGGCGCTGACTCCGGTGACGGCGCAAGCCGGTCGGGGTGACGATGGGCACCTCAACATCATCTACTGGCAAGCGGTGTCCATTCTGAACCCGTTTCTTTCGGGCGGAACAAAGGACATTGACGCGTCTGCGCTGGTGATCGAACCTCTGGCGCGCTACGACGAAAATGGTGCGCTTGTGCCTTGGCTGGTGGATGAAATTCCCACAGTGGCCAACGGCGGTATTTCCGAAGATCTGACATCGATCACCTGGAAAATCACCCCGGGCATCAAGTGGTCCGACGGTAGCGCATTCACGGCCAATGACGCTGTGTTTACCGCTGGATACTGCATGGCACCCGACGGTGGTTGCGCACAATTGGCAAACTTTGCTGATGTCGCCAATGTCGAAGCCGTTGACGATTTGACTGTTAAAGTCACGTTCTCCAAACCAAAACCGTTTCCTTACGGCCCGTTTGTTGGCGGTCAAAGCCCGATCATCCAAGCAGCACAGTTTGCTGATTGTGTTGGTGCAAGCGCACCGGAATGCACGGCGCAAAACTTTGGCCCCATTGGGACCGGTCCATTTACTGTGTCGGAATTTCGCGCCAATGACGTTGTGACCATGGTTGCCAACGAGCACTACCGCGATGCAAGCCTGCCGCATTTTGCCAGCCTGACCTTTAAGGGTGGTGGAGACGCAGCAGCTGCGGCACGTTCAGTTCTTGAAACCGGCGAGTTTGATTACGCCTGGAACCTGCAGATCGATCCTGCAATTCTGGCGCAAATGGCTTCTGCCGGTAAAGGCACCGTTGTGTCCGCATTTGGCACCGGCGTGGAACGGTTGATGGTCAACCTGACCAATCCGGATGCGGCGCTTGGTGACAATCGGTCAACGGTTGATGGTGGTCCACACCCCTTCCTGACGGACGCCAAAGTGCGTGAAGCCCTTAGTCTTGCGATCGATCGCAACACGTTGGCAGAAGTGGGTTACGGTGAAGCCGGTAAAGCAACATGTAACGTGTTGCCCGCACCTGCGATCTATAACTCGACCGCCAACGACGCGTGTCTGGTTCAGGATATTGCCAAAGCAAACGCCATTCTGGATGCAGCGGGTTGGGCCAAAGGTTCAGACGGGGTGCGCGCCAAAGACGGCGTGCGTCTGTCGATCCTGTACCAGACGTCAACCAACGCCGTGCGTCAGGATACACAAGCCCTGATCAAACAGTGGTGGAGCGAAATCGGCGTCGAAACCGAGCTGAAGAATATCTCGGCCGGTGTGTTCTTTGGTGGCGATCAGTCTTCGCCGGACACGTACCAGAAACTGTTTGCTGACATTGAAATGTACACCAACAACTTCAATGGCACCGATCCAGAGGCCTATATGGGCGGCTGGGTTTGTTCGGAAATTCCTAATCCGGGCAACAACTGGTTGGGCAATAACATGCCCCGTTACTGCGACCCTGCGTATGATGCTTTGGTCTCGGAAATGGCCGGCACAGCAGACATCGACGACCGGGCGCGCCTTGCCAAGTCGATGAACGACATGCTGATGCAGGCCGGTGCGATGATCCCACTGGTTCACCGTGGTTCTGTGTCTGCACACGCCAATACGCTGGCAGGCGTTCGCATGAACGTGTGGGACAGCGAAACCTGGAATGCTGCGGATTGGTCGCGCAACTAAGTTCTGACAAATCGGCCGCCCCGGATAATTGCCGGGGCGGGCAATTACACCGCGGGGTGGGCAATGGTTTCATCCCGCGGCTTGAGGCCCATGAATCAAGGCGCTGCCAATGTTAAACTACACCATCAGACGCGTGTTTTTTACCATACCTACGCTTTTGTTCATCAGCCTGATCATTTTCCTGCTGCTTGATCTGGCACCAAACGATCCAACCGGCAACCTGCCGCTGACGATTCCTCCCGAAGTCCGCGCACAAATTCGCGAAAGCCTTGGTCTGGGGCAACCGATACATATCCGCTATTTCAAATGGCTGGTGCAGTTTTTCATCAACGAACCGCTGAACGTTTTCGAGCAATGGTTCAATGTCACCATCGGTGACGGCGACCGCCTGCGGGTCACCAGCTGGGCTACGCGTTCGCCCGTGGTCGATCTGATCGTCGAGCGTATGCCACAAACCCTGTGGGTGGTCGGCATGTCTTATGTGGTCGGTGTATTGATCGCCATCCCCATTGGCGTATTTTCGGCCTACAATCAATATAGCTGGTTCGACCAGTTGGGCACGTTCATTTCGATGATCGGCTTTTCCGTGCCGACGTTTTTCACCGGCGTTTTGCTGATCGTGATTTTTTCCACCATCGTGCCGACCGACAGTTTTTTCTGGTTCCCTTCGATCTATGACACAACCCACAAAGTCACCGATCTGGCCAGTTTTGGTTATCAGGTTCGGCAAATGGTGATGCCGGTCTTTGTTCTGGCGCTGTTCAACGCCGCGCAGATCAGCCGGTTCATGCGTGCGTCTATGCTGGATAACCTCGGTCTTGACTATGTACGTACCGCGCGCGCCAAAGGGCTGACCGAAAACGTGGTTTTGCTGGTGCATGTGTTGCGCAATTCGTTGATCCCCGTGGTGACCGTGATCGCGCTGGGGATACCGCAGGTGTTTGGCGGTGCAATCATTACGGAACAGGTATTCAAGGTAAACGGGCTGGGCCAATTGTTGATCATTGGCATTCAGGGGGCTGACATTCCGCTGGTGCAAACGCTGACGTTCATATTTGCGGTGCTGATCGTGTTCTTCAATCTGATTGCCGATATCCTTTACGGCATCCTTGATCCGAGGATTCGCTATGACTGATTCAACCGTCGCAGACATGGTGCAGCACGACCGGCCTGCCCGTTCGCAATGGCTCGATGTGTGGGACCAGTTCAAAACTCACCGCGGTGCCGTGATCGGTATGTGGTTTTTTATTTTCGTATCACTGGCAGTGTTCGTCGGGCCGTTCCTGTGGACGCTGGACGCCAATTTCATCGATATCCGGGCCAAGAACCAGGGACCGAGCCTGCTACACCCCATGGGCACCGACCAATTGGGGCGCGATGCGCTGGCGCAGGTTTTGGCGGGCGGACAAGTGTCGTTGAGCGTTGGTTTGGTGGCTATGTCGCTGGCTTTGTTTCTGGGCACATTGGTGGGCGTTCTGGCCGGATATTTCAAACGCATCGACGGGATACTGATGCGATTTACCGACTTGTTTCTTGCGCTGCCACTATTGCCGCTGTTGCTGGTCATGGTGATGCTGTTTCGCGATTCACTGCGTAACCTGTTCGGCCCTGAAACCGGGATTTTCATTCTGATCGTGACGGCAATTGGCGTTACCAGCTGGATGAACACCGCGCGTATCGTGCGCGGTGACGTTCTGGCGTTGAAGGAACAGGAATTCGTGCTGGCGGCCAAGTCAATCGGCACGCCGCCTTACCGGATGATCCTGCGGCACATCCTGCCAAACGTGATGTCGCCCATCATGGTGTCCGCGACACTTGGTATTGCCAACGCCATCATCACCGAAAGCGCGTTATCGTTCCTTGGCCTTGGCTTTCCGTCGGATTTTCCCACATGGGGACGGCTGTTGTTTGACAGCACCAATTTCATGACACTGTCGCCCGAGCGGGTGATCTACCCGGGTCTGGCGATTTCGCTGACCGTGCTGTCCGTGAACTACATGGGTGACGGGCTGCGCGACGCGCTGGATCCGCGTATTCGCGGTCGTTAACTTACGAGCCGCGACAACAACACGACGACGAGATTACAGTGTCGGCCTGTTCCTGCGCACGCTCGAACTGCGCTTGGGTATCTGCGTTATCTTTGCCAAGGCGCCGCTGGCATTCCGCCAGACCGTGCAGCGCCCAGATATTGCCGGGATGTTGGCAACAGCGCGGAATCACAGGATCCAACCCCAGGTCGGCGCGATAGACTGCTTCGGCTTCGTCCACGTGTCCCTGCTCCAGCAGCAGTGCCCCCAGCGCGTGGCGCGGTGGATGCATCCAAGCCCACGGTTCCGTGTAAAACAGATGATCATCCAGATAAACGGCATGGCGCAAGTGATCGAACGCACTAGTGTAATCTTCGCTGTGATAGGCCAGTTCGCCGCTCATCATCGCGGTGGCGACTGCCAGAATATCGTGCGCCTGATTATTGAAATATAAACGGTCCTGCGGCACCGCCGCCAGAGCAGCCTGAAAATCCTGCCTTGCAACCCGGGCCTCGTCCAGTCGTTTCAGATTGGCCAGCGCCACGCAGCGTGCATAGAAATGCATGGCGGTGGTCACCACATAAAGCGCAGGGCTTGGCGGCAGCGGTTGATCGAGAATGTCCTGCCAGCGACCAAAGCGCACCAGCACATGCATATGGGTTGCGAAATAGCCCTCGACCGTGATCGCCATATGGTTCTTTTTGGTGCTCAGAACCTCGGGCGTCAGGCTTAGCTTGATTTCTTCGGCGGCTTTCACAGCGGGGGTCAAACAACCCGACATCATGGCGCTGTACATCAGCAGATGCAGATCGTGACAACGTGACGTGGTGTAAAAATTAAGAGGCCCACGAAACGCAAGATATTTGCGGTCTGCTGCTATTGCTTTGTGACTGCATGCAATTGCCTTGGGGTATTGCCCGCACAGCACATAGATATGCCCCGGCATGTGTTCGATATGACCCGCGTCGGGTGACAGACCGGACATCAGATCAGCGGCCCGCAGCGCGCGCTCGGGTTCACCCGACATTTCCAGAACATGAATATACAGATGCAGGATCGCCTGATGCAGCCTTGATCCGTCGTCGGGCATGGCTTTTTCCAATAGATCAAGCGCTTCGAGCGTGGCTGTGCCGCGCGCGACCTTGCCAGTGTGTACATCCCACAGCTTCCATGGCGTCAGATTGATCAAGGCCTCGACACAAAGCGCCGTGACATTCAGATTGTCGGGAAAACGGTCGTAGACGCTGCGCATAGCGTCGGCGTAATCCCATTCCCAGTTTTCAAATTCAAAGGGTTCGACCAGATGGTCTTCCGGGTAGCGAAAGCTCAGCGCGGTGATCAGCGCGGCCTCGACTTCACCACACTGTTTGACGCACCCCAAAGCCTTTTGCGTCGCCATGTAACTGACTGCCGTGGCTTCTTGCTTTTCTTCCAGCGTAAACGTCCACCATGGCATGTTGTAAAACGGCCCAGACGCATAGGCGATACCCCACCACGCCATGCCAAGCCCGGGATCGAATTGCGTGGCGCGTTCAAAACACAGCACCGCCTCTTCGTGGTTAAAGCCGTAAAGCCAGTTCAGCCCGCGATCAAACCACAATTGCGCGCCGGGTGACCGGGTGGAAACAGGCCACACATGCGGCCCCAAATCAAAGGGGTAGTTGCCGTCCATATAGTTCTCACAGGAGGTTCACACCAGAGAACACTACTGAACAGGTTGCCTGTCAAGAGGCAGCCTTGAGACCGCGGTTATTTTCCCTGGGAAATCTTGCCCAACAGCGCGTTGATCGAGTCCTTGGCATCGCCGTAAAACATCCGGGTGTTGTCCTTGAAAAACAGCGGGTTCTCGATACCGGAATAGCCGGTACCCTGTCCGCGTTTGGACACGAATACCGCCTTGGCTTTCCAGACTTCCAGCACCGGCATTCCGGCGATCGGGCTGTTGGGGTCTTCCTGCGCCGCAGGATTAACGATGTCGTTCGACCCGATAATCATCACCACGTCGGTGTCGGGGAAATCGTCGTTGATTTCGTCCATTTCCAGCACGATATCATAGGGGACTTTAGCCTCGGCCAGCAGCACATTCATGTGCCCCGGCAAGCGACCGGCCACCGGGTGAATGCCAAAGCGCACGGTCTTGCCTTTGTCGCGCAACCGCTTTGTCAGCTCGGACACCGCCTGTTGTGCCTGCGCCACCGCCATACCGTAGCCCGGCACTATGACCACGCTGTCGGCGTCATCCAGAGCTGCCGCCACCGCGTCGGCCTGAATAGCGATCTGTTCACCCTCGATCTCCATGGCGGGACCGCTGGGCCCGCCAAAGCCACCCAGAATAACCGCCAGAAACTGCCGGTTCATAGCCTTACACATGATGTAGCTCAGGATCGCGCCCGAGCTCCCCACCAGCGCACCGGTCACAATAAGCAAATCGTTGCCCAGCAAAAACCCTGTCGCGGCCGCAGCCCAGCCGGAATAACTGTTGAGCATCGACACGACCACCGGCATGTCCGCCCCGCCAATCGCCATCACCAGATGTGCGCCGATGATAAACGCGATGATCGTCATCAGGTAAAGCTGCCAGCTGAAACTCTCGATGCTGGCGCTGCCCATGTAGGACACCAGCAACGCGATAGTGACCACCGCCATGACAATATTCCACAGGTGCCGCCCCGGCAGGATCAGCGCTTTGCCGCCAATGCTGCCCGCCAGTTTACCGTAAGCGACGATCGATCCGGTAAAGGTAATGGCACCAATGAACACGCCTATGAAAATTTCGACCTCGTGAATCACCTCTTCCGCGTGAGAGGCAAAATGATGTGCCGACAGGTCCGAATTGATGCCGATAAACACCGCTGCCAGACCGACAAAGCTGTGCAAAGCCGCGACAAGCTGGGGCATGCCCGTCATTTCGACCCTTTGGGCGACAATCACACCGATGACCGCCCCGACCGCCATCATGACAATCAGAACGAACCCGATATCGACCAGTGGCCCCGAAACGGTGGCCACGATGGCGATGCCCATGCCGACGATGCCGTACCAGATGGCGCGTTTTGCACTTTCCTGATTTGACAGGCCACCCAGTGCCAGAATGAAAAGAACCGATGCCGCAATATATGCGGCTGTCACAAGACCTATGCTCATTTTACTATCCTGCCGCTTACGATTTCTGGAACATTTGCAACATGCGTCGCGTGACCATGAAGCCACCGACCACGTTGATTGTGGCGATCAAAACCGAAATTGATGCCAAAAGCACCACCAGCCCGTTGCCCGATCCGATCTGCAACAGCGCCCCAAGTATAATGATCCCCGAAATGGCATTCGTCACCGCCATCAGTGGCGTGTGCAGCGCGTGGCTGACGTTCCAGATGACCTGAAATCCGATAAACACCGACAGTGCGAATACAATGAAATGCTGCATAAAACTGGTGGGTGCGTATGCGCCGATCAACAGCATAAGGGCCCCGCCGACCACCAGCATTACGGTCTGTCTTGTTCCCGCTGTCTTCATGGCGGCGGCCTCGGCTGCCGCGATTTCCTCGGGGGTTTTTTCGGGTGTTTTGGGTTTTTGTGCCGCAATAGCCGCGACTTTGGGCGGCGGCGGCGGGAAGGTGATCGCGCCCTCAAATGTTACGGTCGCGCCGCGTATCACATCGTCTTCCATATCGTGCACGATCACGCCGTCCTTTTGCGGTGTCAGATCGTCGATCATGTGACGGATGTTATTGCCATAAAGCGTGCTCGACTGGGTCGCCATCTGAGACGGGAAATCCGTGTAGCCGATCACCGTCACGCCGTTTTTGCTTTCCACGACTTCGTCCATGACGGTCAGATCGCAGTTACCGCCGCGCTCTGCAGCCAGATCGACAATCACCGATCCCGGCTTCATGGCCTCGACCATATCCTTGAGCCACAGTTTTGGTGCGTCGCGCCCCGGGATCAAAGCTGTGGTTATGACGATATCGATATCGGGGGCGATTTCACGAAACCTGGCCAGTTGCGCGTCACGAAATTCCGGGCTGGACACGGCGGCGTATCCACCGGTGGCGGCGCCATCCGCGGCATCGTCTTCGAAATCCAGATACACAAATTCCGCGCCCATGCTTTCGATTTGTTCGGCCACTTCGGGGCGCACGTCAAATGCCAGCGTAATCGCGCCCAGCGACGTGGCGGTGCCCACAGCCGCCAATCCGGCGACGCCCGCACCAATCACCAAAACCCGCGCCGGCGGCACCTTGCCCGCCGCCGTGATCTGACCGGTAAAAAAACGCCCGAAATTGTTGCCGGCTTCGATTACCGCGCGATAACCGGCGATATTGGCCATGGACGACAGTGCGTCCATTTTTTGTGCGCGCGATATGCGTGGCACCATGTCCATGGCGATGTAATGTACGCCCGCCGCATTCATCCGCTCCAGCTGGTCTTTGTTTTGCGCCGGATAGAAAAACGAAATTATTGTCTGGCCCTTGCGCACCCGTTTTTCTTCGGTTTCGCCCTCGAGCGGGCGCACCTTGACGACGATGTCGGCGGCCTTCCACAAGGCGGCGGCGGTTTTCACCACTTTAACACCCGCCGCACGGTAGTCGGCGTCGCTGAAACGCGCGCCTTTGCCGGCACCGGTCTGGATCACACAGTCGTGCCCGAGTTTTTGTAAAGCCTGTGCCGATTGCGGCGTCATCGCTACGCGGTTTTCACCCTTAAAAACCTCGACCGGTGTACCGATTATCATGTCGATCTCTTCCTTGTGATCCCCCGCAAGGTGCGACGGCATTGAAACGGCAGCGGTATCCGCATATGCGCAGGCATCAAAATCTAGCAATACCACCGCAAACTCAAGTCAAAGGACGTCTCTTGCGACCACACGCCACGATCACGGAAAACGCCCGTTCGCCGCTGTATAGATGGGCATTGGCCACTTTGCTATCTCTGAAATTGGTTTTTCTGCTGTTTTTGGGCAGCGCCGCGCTGGCGCAGGTCAACCATGCTGAAATGGACGCGCAGACGGCCTATCAGGCAGCCCAAAGCGGTGATCTCATCATTCTGGATATCCGCACGCCCGCCGAGTGGCGGCAAACCGGACTGGGCGCGGGCGTTGTCGGGCTTGATATGACCAGCAAGGATTTTTTGCGCACGCTGGTGGCAATCCGACAGGCCAATCCTGCCAGGCCAATCGCGCTGATCTGTGCCACCGGCGTGCGTTCGGGTCACGTCAGCCGGTTTCTGGATGAAAATAGTTTCGGCAATATGGTTGACATTTCTGAAGGCATGATGGGCTCGGACGCGGGCACAGGGTGGCTCAAGAAGGGGCTGCCCACCGTCAAAGCAAACCTGAGTGACCTTCAGGCCGAGCTGAACGCGGTGCTTTACCCGACGAACTGACAGGCCTCAATGTGCAGGACTGTGCGCCGCACACGCGAATATCACTGCAGCGCTAAATCCAGCGCCGTGTGCGCGCGCGATATGCGGCAAATTCCTGTGGAAATTCGCGCAATAATCCCGCCTCTTCTTTGACGATAAAGCGCCGCGTGATCACCCACATAAACACCGGCACCAACAGCAGCCCGATCGTGGACCCGTTGCCGATCGCAGCCCCCACCAGAATAACCGCATCCGCCAGATATATCGGATTTCGCGAATAGCGGTACAGACCCGAAGTGATCATGCTGGCAGGCGCGCGCCTGGGAACGATTGTGGTTTTGTGACGCCAGAACATCACTCCTGCCACACCGATCAGCACCAGACCTGCCACGATGATATATAATCCCAGCTTTTCCAAAGCTGCACTGCCAAACCCCAAAGGGTTCCAAAGCGCCACCTGCACCCAGATCAACACGATGAACCCCACAAGCCACATCGGCGGCATGTCGATCATATCACGCAAGAACGACCGCATAATTATTCAAACTCCATGGCTTCAAACACCCGCCCCGCGTTGCGCGTGGCCAGCTCTTGGAATGTGTGCAAATGTTTGTATTTGGACTGATCAACGTAATAAGACTGGGCAAGATCGCCGCCATTTTCGATCAAAGCGCCGATTTCCGCCCGCAAATCAATCAGATAGTCCCGGGTGTAACGCTGCACCTGCGCCATATTGGTTGGATGGCCGTGGCCCGGAATGACGTAGACCGCGCCAAGAGGCACGAAAGCGCTGTCCCACGTTTCGATCCACGCCGCCGTATCCGTGTGTTCAAATATCGGTGGAATGCGCTCGTGAAATGCCATGTCCCCGGCAATCACCAGTTTTTCATCGGGTAGCCAGACGGATATATCGCCGGGCGAATGCGACGGTCCAAGATGCAGGACCTCGATGCGGGTGTCGCCAAACTGATATTTTTTTTCGTCTGCAAAAGTTTCGGTGGGCATGAAAACCGTGGTTTTGTCGGCCTTTTCACGCAATCGGCGCTGCGCCGAATCCAAACTGTCAAACCCGGTTTCATCGAACACGTCGTAGGCGTCTTCGTGTGCCAGTATCGACACGCCAAGTTCCCCCCAGTACGAATTTCCCAGCATAGCGTGGCCCTGCCCGTTCTCGTCGATCACCAAAACCACCGGTTGGTCGGTGATCAGCTTGATCTCGTCGTGCAGCGCCTTGGCCAACAAATACGCGCCGCCACCATTAACGACGACCACGCCTTCGGTCGTGACGATAAAACTGAGGTTATTGTTGTGACCTGAATTTTCATAAGTTGACGGTTGCGTCGCCCCGACCGCCACCCAGACGTTGGGCACGACTTCGACCGGCGTGCTGTAAAGCAGGCTGCCGGGATACTGGTCGGCGATGACATTGTTGGCGCTGACCGGCAGAGCCAACAGGGCCGACAGGGCCAAAATCGTGATTAGTTTCAGCATTGTGATACTCCTGCGGTGAGATTGCTGCAATATTCCATAAATTGAATGTATTTCCAAGCCACAATTCCAGTGGCCTCAGCGTAAATTTATACGCAACTTAAACATTTTATGCTTGAAATTACCTGCGCGTGGTGACAGGGTTTTGACGATGTTGCTGCGCCGGGGGAATAGTCATGAAAATAGCCTGCCTGGGCGGTGGACCTGCCGGGCTCTATTTCGCACTTAGCATGAAACTGCGCGATCCCGATCACGAAGTGACGGTATTTGAGCGCAATAAAGCCGACGACACATTCGGCTGGGGTGTCGTTCTGTCGGATGACGCTCTTGAACGGTTAGAGAGCAACGATCCGGTATCGGCCCGGAAAATCCGCGATAACTTCGCCTACTGGGACGACATCGCGCTGATTCACAAAGGCGTGCGCACCGTGTCGGGCGGTCACGGGTTCGCCGGAATCGGGCGCATGAAAATGCTGTTGATCCTGCAGGCACGCTGTCGTGAATTGGGCGTGGATCTGCGGTTTTCAACCGAATACGGCGACGTGCAGGACTTGAAGCGTGACTTCGATCTGGTGGTCGCCTGCGACGGTATCAATTCGGCGGTGCGTACGCGGTTCGCCGATCATTTCAAGCCCGACATCGATATGCGCCTGTGCAAATTTATCTGGCTGGGCACCACACAGAAATTCGACGACGCGTTCACCTTTATTTTTGAGAAAACCGAATACGGCTGGATGTGGATCCACGCCTACCAGTTCGACAGCGAGATGGCGACGGTGATCGTCGAATGCACGCAGGAAACATGGGACAGGGCGGGTTTTGAGGCGCTGAGCAAAAGCGAAACAGTGGAACGATGTCGCACGCTGTTTGCCGATCATCTGGGCGGGCACAAACTTGTATCGAACGCCGCTCATTTGCGCGGTGCGGCTGTATGGATGAATTTCCCCCGGGTGATTTGCGAAAACTGGCATCTGGAAAATCTGGTGCTGATGGGCGACGCCGCGGCGACCGGTCATTTTTCCATCGGATCCGGCACGCGTCTGGCGTTTGACAGCGCGATTGCGCTGGCCGAACTGTTGGACGCAGAGCCAACAATGGAGCGCGCCTTTGCACGCTATCAGGACGAGCGGCGACTAGAAGTTTTGCGCCTGCAATCGGCGGCGAGAAATTCGCTGGAATGGTTTGAACGCGTCGAGCTCTATCTTGATATGGACCCCGTTCAGTTGAATTATTCGCTGTTGACGCGCAGTCAGCGGATCAGCCATGAAAACCTGCGCCAACGTGACGGCGTCTGGTTGGGGAACGCTGAAAAATGGTTCCAGACGCAGGCCGGGCAAACGTCTGATCGTGCACCAATGTTCGCACCCTTGAAACTGCGTGGACTTACGCTGAAAAACCGCGTCGTCGTTTCGCCGATGGCGCAGTACCGGGCAGAAGACGGTTGCCCGACCGATTGGCATTTTGTCCACTATTGCGAGCGCGCCAAGGGTGGCGCAGGGCTGGTCTACGTCGAAATGACCTGCGTCAGCGCGCAAGGGCGGATCACACCGGGCTGCACGGGACTTTACGCGCCCGCGCACAAAGTGGCGTGGCAGCGTATCAACGATTTTATCCACGCGGAAACCGGAGCGAAAACCTGTTGCCAGATCGGTCATTCCGGGCGCAAAGGATCAACGCAGGTTGGGTGGGAAGCACCCGACACGCGCCTGAAATCGGGAAACTGGCCGGTGATCTCGGCCTCGGCGATCCCGTGGTCGCCGAACACCCAAATGCCGCGCGAAATGACCCGCACGCAAATGATCGACGTTCGCGATCAGTTTGTCAGCGCGACCGCGATGGCGCTGGACGCGGGGTTTGACATGATCGAACTGCACGCCGCGCACGGCTATCTGATCTCATCGTTCATTTCGCCGACCTCCAACACGCGTCGCGATGACTACGGCGGGTCGCTGGAAAACCGTTTGCGCTTTCCGCTTGAAGTCTTTCGCGCCATGCGTTCTGCAACGCCCGAAGACGTTCCGATGTCGGTGCGGATTTCCGCCAATGACTGGGTCGGCGCACGCGGCGTGACACCGCAAGAGGCCGTCGACATCGCGCGGGCCTTTGCCGGCGCGGGCGTTGATCTGATCGATGTGTCGGCCGGTCAAACCTCGACCGACGCCGATCCGGTTTACGGGCGCATGTTTCAGACACCGTTTTCTGATCTGATCCGGCAGGAACTGGGTATCAAGACCATGGCCGTGGGCAATATTTACGAACCCGATCACGTCAATTCGATCCTGATGGCGGGGCGCGCCGACCTTGTTGCCATGGCCCGCCCGCATTTGGCCGACCCATACTGGACCTTGCACGCGGCGGCAGAACTGGGTGACAAAGCGGCGCAATGGCCCGCCCCGTACTGGCCGGGTCGTGATCAGATTCTAAGGTTGAAAGAACGCGAAAGGGAGATCAAATTATGACTTCACTGGCCGGAAAACATGCGCTGATCACCGGTGGTGGCAGTGGAATCGGCGCCGCAATCGCACTGGCACTGGCGGGCGCGGGCGCCTCGGTGACAATCACGGGGCGACGCATGGCGGCGCTGGAAGAAATCTGCGCCAAAGGGGGTGATATCCATCCGTTGGTGATGGACGTGTCAGATGAGTCCAGCGTCGTGGAAGGGACCGCCGCTGCGATCAGGACACGCGGCAACATCGACATCCACATCGCCAACGCGGGGATCGCCGAAACGTCGCCATTTGCCAAGACCCCGCTGGATTTCTGGCGCAAAATTCTGACCACAAATCTGGACGGCGCGTTTCTGACCTGCCGCGAAGTTATCCCCGGGATGCTGGACAACGGATGGGGACGGATCATCACGATAGCCTCGATCGCCGGGTTGAAAGGGCTGAAATACGGTGCGGCCTATTCCGCCAGCAAACACGGGGTGATTGGGCTGACGCGGGTTTTATCCGAGGAATACATGGGCAAAAGCATCACTGCCAACGCCATTTGTCCGGGCTACGTGAGAACGCCAATTGTGGCGCGCAACACCAAACTGATCATGCAACGCAGCGGGCTGTCCGAATCGCAGGCCGAGGCTGCAATGAGCACAGAAAACCGCCATGCGCGTCTGGTAGAGGTGGACGAGGTGGCCGCCGCCGCGCTGTGGCTGTGCGGGCCCGCGTCGGGTTCGATCAACGGCCAGACCATTGAAATCGCCGGCGGACAGGTCTGATGACGGCGCGTTCAAAACAGAAATTGCGGCTGTGGTTACAAATGCTCAAGGCGACCAAACACGTCGAAAACGAAGTGCGCGCCAATCTGCGACGCGACTTTGCCACCACCCTGCCCCGTTTTGACGTGCTGGCGATATTGTATAAATCGGGCGAAGGGCTGAAAATGTCGGAACTCTCCAGCCAGCTGATGGTGTCCAACGGCAATGTCACGGGGATCGTTGACCGGCTGGTGGCGGACAGGCTGATCGAACGGGTGGCCATCAAAGGCGACCGCCGCGCTACGTTGGTGCGTCTGACTGACCGCGGCCGACAGCAATTTGGTCATATGGCACAGGAGCACGAAGGCTGGATCGCGACGCTGTTTCAAGATCTTGATGCGCGTGAAATGGACGCCGCCTCTGCGCTGTTGGCGCAAATACGGGAGCTAAGTTGATGAGCGCGATGAAAAATCTGCAACCGACCCATTTTTTGTGGCGCATGATAGGCGACGTTGCGGTGATTCAGTTGAACAATCCGGCGCGCAAGAACCCACTGACGTTCGCAAGCTACGCCGAACTGCGCGACATGTTTCGCGATCTGGTTTACGCCGACGATGTGCACGCCGTGGTATTCATGCCCAACGGCGGCAATTTCTGTTCGGGCGGCGATGTGCACGAGATAATCGGGCCGCTGGTCGAAATGGATATGAAAGACTTGCTGGCGTTTACCCGCATGGCCGGCGATCTGGTGCGCGCGATGTTGGGATGCGGCAAGCCAATCATTTCGGCTGTCGACGGTGTGGCGGTGGGGGCCGGTGCGATCATTGCTATGGCGAGCGATTTGCGGCTTGCCACACCCGGATCCAAATGTGCTTTCCTGTTCAACCGGGTCGGGCTGGCGGGGTGCGACATGGGGGCCTGCGCCATACTGCCAAGGATTATCGGTCAGGGGCGCGCCGCAGAATTGTTATATCTCGGGCGCAGCATGTCGGGCGACGAGGGTTTGGCGTGGGGATTTTACAACGCGCTTCACAGCGCTTTAGAACTTCAGGACGCCGCGCTGAAACTGGCGCAGCGGATCGCGTCGGGGCCGACATTTGCCAACGGTATCACCAAAACCCAATTGAACCACGAATGGAACATGACCCCCGATCAGGCGATCGAGGCCGAGGCGCAAGCACAGGCGATTTGCATGCAAACCGAAGACTTCGTGCGGGCATATAAGGCGTTTGTGGCCAAAGATAAGCCAAAGTTTGAGGGGAATTGACGATGCGACATGGACTTCCCCCTTTCCCCGACCCTCTTCTAAAGGGAGAGGCGGCGATGGGGTCGGCGATTGTGCGCCCGCTCTCCCTTAGGAGAGGGCCGGGGAGAGGGAGCCGTCATGGCTGACACATCCTTTCTGAGCTGGCCGTTTTTTGAAGACCGCCACCGCGAATTGGCGGCAGCGCTGGAAATCTGGTGCGAAGCCAACCTGCCGGTTGATCACAGCGATGTTGACGCCGCCTGCGTGAAGCTGGTGACTACATTGGGTGACGCCGGTTTCCTGCGTTACGCGGGCGGTGAAAATCTGGACGTGCGCAGCTTGTGCCTGATCCGCGAAACGCTGGCGCGCCACGACGGGTTAGCCGATTTTTCCTTTGCCATGCAGGGACTGGGCATGGGGGCTGTCAGCCTGTTTGGCACGGATTGGCACAAGCAATGGCTGGATAAAACCCGCGCGGGCATGGCAATTTCGGCTTTTGCCCTGACCGAACCGGCGTCGGGGTCCGACGTGGCCAATATCACCACCAGTGCGGTGCTGTCAGGTGGCACTGAGTATTTGATCAAAGGTGAAAAGACGTGGATTTCCAATGGCGGGATCGCCGATATTTATGTGATTTTTGCCCGGACCGGGGAAAGTGGTGCGCGCGGGTTGTCGGCGTTTTTGTTGCCTGCAGACACAGAAGGATTTGAAATAGCCGAGCGGCTGGAAACCATTGCCCCGCACCCGTTGGCGCGGATCAGGTTTAACGATATACGCCTGCCCGCAACGGCGAGGATTGGGGCTGAAGGCGATGGCTTTAAGATTGCCATGTCAGTCCTTGATGTCTTTCGTTCGACGGTGGGCGCTGCGGCGCTGGGGTTCGCGCGCCGCGCGTTGCATGAGACCGTATCGCGCGTTACATCCCGCGAACTGTTTGGCGCCCCGATGGCTGATTTGCAGATGGTTCAGGGTCATATTGCCGAGATGGCGCTTGACGTCGATGCAAGCGCGCTGTTGGTTTACCGCGCGGCGTGGACCAAAGACACGGGTGCGCCGCGTGTGACGCGCGAAGCAGCGATGGCCAAGCTGTTTGCCACCGATCACGCGCAGACCGTGATCGACAAAGCTGTGCAGATTCATGGTGGTGACGGGGTGCGGCAGGGGGCAATCATGGAAAGCCTGTACCGTGAAATCAGGGCGCTGCGAATTTATGAAGGCGCGTCTGACGTGCAAAAGGTAGTAATTTCAAATCAGGTTTTAGGAGGAAAATCATGATGTTAGGTCCAAGTGCTCATGTTGATACCTTCGCGCGTGATAATCTGCCGCCCAGCGACCAGCAACCTGCCTATTTACTGGAGGATTTCCCCTATCCGGAATATCTGAACGTCGGCGTGGCACTGACCGACGCGATGGTTGACAAAGGTTTTGGTGATCACACCGCTCTGATCGGAAACGGACGCTTAAGAACCTACAAAGAACTGGCTGACTGGACCAACCGATTAGCTCATGCATTGGTCGAGGATTACGGCGTAAAACCGGGTAATCGCGTACTTATCCGCTCGGCTAATAATCCAGCTCTGGTGGCATGTTGGTTGGCAGCCACTAAGGCTGGTGCCGTGGTCATTAATACTATGCCACTTTTGCGCGCCGGAGAGCTTAGCCAGATCGTCGATATCGCTGAAGTGAAATTTGCGCTTTGTGATCACCGAATGATGGACGAAATTGTCGCCTGTGGCAAAGATTCAGCGTTTCTCAAGACGATCATCAGCTTTGATGGCACCGCCAATCACGACGCCGAACTCGACCGTGTGGCGCTGGCCAAACCGGTAAGGTTTGACGCCGTGCGCACGGGGCGTGACGACGTGGCGCTGCTGGGTTTTACATCGGGCACGACCGGTAAGCCCAAGGCCACCATGCATTTTCACCGCGACCTGTTGATCATCGCGGATGGCTACGCGGCAGAGGTTCTGGGGGTCACACCCGACGATGTTTTTGTCGGTTCGCCGCCCTTGGCCTTTACGTTTGGTCTTGGCGGGTTGGCGGTGTTTCCGCTGCGTTTCGGGGCAACGGCAACCCTGCTGGAAACCGCGTCCCCCGCCAATATGATCGAAATTATCGAGACCTATAAGGCCACGGTTTGTTTCACGGCACCCACCGCGTACCGCGCCATGATGCAGGCAATGGACAAGGGTGCCGACCTTTCAACATTGCGCTGTGCCGTGTCAGCCGGCGAAACCCTGCCCGCGCCGGTTTATGACGACTGGCTGCAAAAGACCGGCAAACCGATGCTGGATGGTATCGGTGCCACCGAAATGCTGCATATATTCATTTCAAACCGCTTTGAAGACAGTCAAAGCGCCTGCACCGGACGTCCGGTCACGGGCTACGAGGCCAAGGTGGTCGATGACGACATGAACACGATGCCCGACGGCGAACCCGGGCGACTGGCGGTGCGTGGTCCCACGGGGTGCCGGTATCTCAACGACGCGCGGCAGGGCGACTATGTGCGTGGTGGCTGGAACATCACCGGTGACACGTTTGTACGCGATTCTGACGGGTATTTCCATTTTGCCGCCCGCAACGACGATATGATCATTTCGTCAGGCTACAATATCGCCGGACCCGAGGTCGAGGCGGCACTGCTGTCGCACGCCGACGTGGTGGAATGCGGCGTGGTTGGCGTGCCGGACGCGGCGCGCGGCCAACTGGTTCAGGCGCATGTGGTTTTGCGCCAGGGTGCCAATGCCGACGCGACGACGGTCAAAAGCCTGCAGGATCACGTCAAAGCGGTGATTGCCCCCTATAAATACCCGCGCTCTGTCGTGTTCATCGACGCGCTGCCCAAAACCCAGACCGGAAAAATTCAGCGTTTCCGACTGAAAGAAAGTCCGTAAACCTATGACCGACTTTGCAAAAACCAAATCCATGTTTCATTTGCCCGATGGCGTGATCTATCTGGATGGCAATTCGCTTGGACCGCTGCCCAAATCGGCATGTGATCACGTATCGAACATGATGCGCAACGAATGGGGTGCGCAGTTGATCACCGGCTGGAACAAGGCCGGCTGGCTGGAGTTATCCACCGACCTCGGCGACCGCATTGCCCGGCTTATCGGCGCAAAGCCGGGACACGTAATCCTGGGCGACACGCTGTCGCTGAAAGTCTATCAGGCGCTGGCGGCGGCGCTGGACCTGAACCCGGGCCGCAAGGTGGTGCTGTCGGACAACGGCAATTTTCCGTCTGATCTTTATATTGCGCAGGGCTTGCTGACGTCGCTCGGGCAGGGTCACGAATTGCGCGTGGTCGACCCCGCGGCAGTCGCGGCAAATATCACTGATGACGTCGCTGTATTGATGCTGACCGAGGTTGGTTACCGCTCGGGCCGGTTGCACGACATGAACGCACTGACGAAACTGGCACATTCCAGGGGGGTTGTGACCCTGTGGGATCTGGCGCATTCCACCGGCGCGATTCCCGTCGATCTGGCGGGGTGCGATGCCGATTTTGCCGTGGGGTGCAGTTATAAATATCTGAACGGTGGTCCCGGCGCGCCCGCGTTCATCTATGTGGCGCCGCGCCATATTGATCATGTACGCCCTGCGCTGTCGGGCTGGCTGGGGCACGAAGCGCCGTTTGACTTTGATCTGGAATACCGCCCCGGTGCGGGAATCGAACGTATGCGTATCGGCACCCCGCCGATTATCGCGTTGCGCGCGCTGGAAAAAGCCATGGACATATGGGACCTGGTGGACATGAACGACCTGCGCGCGCGCGCAATTGAACTGTCCGGTCAGTTTATTGCCGGGGTCGAAAAACACTGCCCCGCCCTGACGTTGGTCAGCCCCCGTGACGGGCAAAAACGCGGCTCGCAAGTGGCATTCGCCTTTGAAAACGGCTTTGCTGCGATGCAGGCTGTCATCGATCGTGGCGTTATCGGCGATTTCCGCGCGCCCGATATCATGCGGTTCGGCATTACGCCGCTTTATATCGACGAAGCCGATATCACGGCTGCGGTTGCGATCATCTGCGACGTGATCCGCAATTCTTTGTGGGACAACGCAAAATACAAAAAGAGGGGACTTGTCACGTGACCCCGGGCATGACCTACGGCGATTATTTGCAGCTGGACGCGATCCTGTCGGCGCAAAATCTGCGCACCGATGCCCATGACGAAATGCTGTTCATCGTGCAGCACCAGACATCGGAATTGTGGATGCGGCTGGCGCTGCACGAGTTGAACGCGGCGCGCGAGGCGCTGCAGGCTGATACCCTGCAAACCGCATTCAAGATGCTGGCGCGGATTGCGCGGATTTTTGAGCAATTGAACAACGCATGGGACGTGTTGCGCACCATGACGCCGTCAGAATATACGCAATTTCGCGCGCAACTCGACGGATCGTCGGGGTTTCAATCCTATCAGTACCGGTTGATCGAATTCACCGTGGGCAACCGGAATGATGCGCTGATCGCCATGCACGATGATCGCCCGGACGTCGTCGGTGCGCTAAAAGCGGAAATGGCACGTCCCAGTCTTTATGATGCAGCGCTTGACGTTCTGCACCGGCGGGTCGGGCCGCTGCCCGATCAGGTTATGGGGCGCGACAGGTCCGGGACGCATAAATCCGATCCGGCAATCATCGCCGCGTGGAAACAGGTTTATACCGCGCCGCAAACCCACTGGGAGCTTTACGAGCTGGCGGAGAAACTGGTTGATTTTGAAGACTATTTTCGGCGTTGGCGCTTTAATCACGTCACCACGGTGGAGCGGATCATAGGCATGAAGCGCGGCACAGGGGGCACTGCCGGTGTGTCCTATTTGCGCCGCATGCTGGCCACCGAATTGTTCCCCGATCTCTGGCACCTCAGGACAGAATTATGAACTGGCACACCACGCGACGCGTTGAATTTGGTCATTGCGACCCCGCGGGTATCGTCTATTACCCACGCTATTTTGAAATGATCAGTTCAGTGATCGAAGAATATTTTACCGGCTTCGTCGGGCTGGATTTCGCCAAAATGCTATTGCACGACGGCCACGGAATGCCCACAGCCCGCATCGCGGTGGAGTTCAAGGCGCCCAGCCGGTTGGGCGATGCTCTTGATTTTACACTGGATTTTACGCGCGTCGGCAAGGCCAGCGCCACGCTGGAAATGACCTGCGCCTGCGCGGCGGAAATGCGGTTTACCTGCCAACAGGTTCTGGTGCGCACCAGTCTGGCAACAGGCAGGTCCGATCCCTGGCCACAGGCGGTTGCCGACAAATTGCGATCCACCCGAAAGACTGCGTCATGAGCCAGGTTTACGCCCACGACCTGTTGCACCCCAAAAACTGGAAGCGCGCCATCGGTTACGCCAACGGCGTCGCCGCGCGCGGACAGCTGATTTTTTTAGGAGGGCTGGTGGGCTGGAACGCGCAGCAGAAATTTGAGTCCGATGACTTCGTGGCCCAGACCGATCAGACGCTGGCCAACATTGTCGCGGTTCTGACCGAGGCGGGCGCAGGCCCGCAGCATCTGGTACGGCTGACGTGGTACGTGACCGACAAAAAGCTTTATCTGGCGAAACTTGGCGAAATCGGCGACGTCTACCGCGCCCGTCTGGGACGGAATTTCCCTGCCATGGCCATGGTGCAGGTAGCGGCGCTGATCGAGGACCGCGCATTGGTGGAAATCGAGGCGACAGCGGTGATACCGGATAACTAGAGCGACGCACCCTGCGCGGGTTTGGCCGCTTGTCCACAACTTGGAAACATTCTAAGACCCGCCACAGTCCTGCGCTCTTTTTTTTGGGCAAGTTTACATAGGTGAGACTAATGAAAGACAAGGTTCTTGAAGTTTTGAAAAACGTGTCCGGCCCACGGCTGGCAGGCGATATCGTGTCGCTGGGGCTGGTGTCGGATATCAAGGTTCAGGGCAGCAAAGTGATTTTCACCATCAAAGTGCCCAAGGGATTCGACGCAGATTTGCGCCCTTTGCGTACGCTGGCCGAAGAACGCGTCGCCGCCATAGACGGCGTCGACACAGTGCTGGTGGCGCTGGAGGCCGAAAAATCGGACGCGCCCGAAATTGCGCCGGTCAAAAAACCGTCGGGCGTCAAGCGGCGCAAAGAACGTCCCGTCGGTCCCGATATGCGCCCTGCCGCGGGCTCTATTGCCGGTGTGACAGCGATTCTGGCCGTGGCTTCGGGCAAAGGTGGCGTCGGCAAATCGACCACGGCGGTCAATCTGGCGCTGGCGCTGCACGGTCTGGGAATGAAAGTCGGCCTGCTTGACTGCGATATTTACGGGCCGTCCCTGCCCCGTCTGATGGGCACAAACGCCCGTCCCGACATCAAGAACGACCGGATCATTCCGCCCGAAGTGCACGGCATAAAAGTCATGTCGATGGGATTTATGCAGGACGAAGAATCGCCTGTGATCTGGCGCGGCCCGATGGTAGTGTCGGCGCTGATGCAAATGGTGCGTGAAACCGAATGGGCACCTTTGGATGTCCTGGTTCTGGATATGCCGCCGGGCACTGGCGACGCACAGCTGACAATGGCGCAGCAGGTGCCGCTGGCTGGATCGGTGATCGTGTCGACACCGCAGGATCTGGCGTTGATCGACGCGCGCAAAGGGCTGAAAATGTTCCGCGACGTGGATGTGCCGATCCTCGGCATTATCGAAAACATGAGCTCGTTTCTCTGCCCGCACTGCGGTAAAACGTCGGATATTTTCGGTCACGGCGGGGCCGAAGCAGAGGCCAAAGTCCTGCAGGTGCCGTTCCTTGGGGCCATACCGCTGCACATGGATATCCGGCATTTCTCGGACGAAGGTCATCCGATCGTGGCCGCTCAGCCCGACGGACCGCACGCCGAGATCTACAAAAATATCGCGCTTAAGGTCGCCACGCAACTGGCGGGCGACGAAGACGACGACGAATAATCACTGGCGAATTGATGACTTGGCCCGCTTGCAAACCCCGGCCGCAGAGGCGGATTGCCTGCGCCCGTTTTATGCCGCCGCAGCTGCGGCGCGTGCGCTTAAAACATCGGTGATCCGTTCGCCGGCCTGCCCTTCTTCGCCACCATCAACCGCAGCCACTTCACGGGTCAACCGCTCGAGCGCGGCCTCGTAAAGCTGGCGCTCGGAATAGCTTTGTTCGCGCTGGTCGTCGTTGCGGTGCAGATCGCGCACCACTTCGGCCAGCATGATCAGATCGCCCGAATTGATTTTCTGTTCGTATTCCTGAGCGCGACGTGACCACATGGCGCGTTTGACCCGTGGGCGGCCCTTGAGCGTGTGCATGGCTTTGCCCACCAGATCGGGGGTCGACAGGGCCCGCATCCCCACCGAAGCCGCCTTGGCGGTCGGCACACGCAGGATCATTTTGTCCTTTTCAAAAGCGATGACAAACAGCTCCATTTCAAAACCCGCGATTTCTTCGACTTCCACCGCCGAGATTCGGCCCACCCCGTGCGACGGATACACAACGAATTGCCCGGGTTTGAATTCAAGAGATTTCTTTGCTTTAGCCATGTTTGCCTGTTTCCTTGTGTCGTGCCCTGGTAGGCATAGTGATCATGTGGTCAGCCGAAAAAACCCCGCCTGGTTCCCGTACAGGATCCATTCGGGGCGCTTTTGCTGCGGGTTGGCATTGCTTTTCCAACCTATGTCTGCAGGCAGTGTAACACAAAACACGCGTGGGCGCTAGGGGGAGGCCCAATGGGCCCCCAACCCGGGGGTCAGCCGCCTTCGCCGGGTTTTTCGGAGAAATATTTGTCCAGTTTGCCGGTCTCGTCCTCGCGCTGAGCGGCATCGGGCAATTCGTCTTTCTTGGTAATGATCACCGGCCACAATTCGGAATATTTGCGGTTGAATTCAACCCATTTTTCCGCCTCGGGTTCGGTGTCGGGTCGGATGGCGTCCACGGGGCATTCTGGCTCGCACACCCCACAGTCGATGCATTCGTCGGGGTGAATGACAAGCATGTTCTCACCCTCGTAAAAGCAATCAACAGGGCAGACTTCGACACAGTCGGTATATTTGCAGGCTATGCAACTGTCGTTCACGATATAGGTCATGGGTTGTTCCGGTCCGGATTTTGGAATCTGTCAGCTTGCGAAGTTTTCGCGTTGCCAACCGGTCTATTTTCCTTGGGCGCGTCATTCAAGGCTTGATCGTTCAAAATCTGATTTAGCACGGCGATCTTTACGGCTGGGACGTCCGCCGCCGTCGTAACGCGGCGCTGCAATCCGGCCCTCGTGCGCCGTTGTTTTTGCGGTTACAACAGGTGGATCAGGTTCGTCATAAAGAATTGCCGCGTCGATGGCTGACCCGCGCCGCGCCGCGATCGCCAAAATCCTGACCACGTGCACGCGGTCAGCCCGCGCAATCGTCAGCGTATCGCCCGGTTTGACCATTGCCGCCGGTTTCAGGGTTTTTTGTGCGTTCACCCGCACCGCACCGCCTGAAACGGCCCTGGCGCACAGGCTGCGGGTCTTGAAAAACCGTGCGTGCCACAGCCATTTGTCCAGGCGCGCGGATTGCGGTAAACCGTTTATGTTTTTTCCTTCAACGCCATAAGCGCGGCAAACGGGCTGTCGGGGTCTGGCGGTCTGTCTTTTTGCTGTGGTCGCTCGGTTGACTGTTTCGTGGATTTGGCTTTGCCACGCGGGGGTTTTTTTGCCGGCTTTGTCCGACGTGGTTGCGTGTTTTGCGGGCGTGTCTTGCCCCACGTAAAGACGTAAAATGTTTCCTGTTCCGGTGGCTCTGGTTTGGCATCCTCGGTCTGCGACGCAATTTCAACCGATTCCGCTGGTCCGGCTTCTTCTGTCGTTTCGGCAGGTTTTTCGTTTTCGGCGTCCGAAGGCGCTTGTTTCACCTTCTGACGCGTGTCCTCTTTGGCGTTATAGCCCAGCCCCTGCATCAGATCGGCAAACTGAACAAGCGTCATGCCGGTGATCGACAACATATCCGGCGTGGCCTCGAACCCCGCGCGGCTGTCTTCAACGCGCGTCATATCGGCGAGACGTTCCAGCATGTCAATCCGAATGGCCCGCGCGCCTGCCAGCCGGTAACCGGCTTTGGCGTAGTATCCGGCTTTTGCATCTGCAATCGCCGGCACCGTTACTAATCCCGGCGGTGGGCTTTCGGGAAATTCGTCAAAGCTGTCGAACAGCGCCCACAACACCATGCGCAGCCGCGTCGGTGCCGGCTTGAGCAAGAGCGGCATGAACAGCGTGAACTGGCCAAAACGCACACCGTGTTTGCGCAATAATGCGCGACCGTCCTGATCCAGATCCTTGACGTCTTTCTGCACGTCTTCGCGGGGCAGAACGCCCAGAGACTCGACCAGTCGGAACCCCAGCCCACGCGCCATGCCGGTCACGGTTTCGTCGGCCCTCAGCGCCATAAGCGGTTCAAACAAAGTGGAAATCTTTCGATCCATGAAATGGTTCAAACGACGCGCGACCTTTTCTGCTACCTCGGTGCCTGCCTCGTCGTCCACGAATACTTCGACACGCGGGGCCAGAATATCGTCGCCCTTCACCAGCTTACCCACGGCGCTGTCACCCCACATCAATCCGCCCTGCTCGGTGAAATCGATCTCGGTATCGGGCGCGTTGTAAAAACGGTCGGCGCGCAGGTTGAATTCGGGGCTCAACGCTTGCGACCCTGCACTGCGCAGAAGTTTGGCATCTGCGCCTTGAACGCCTTCGTCCACCTGAAACCGAAACCCCGAAAGCCGCCCGACGAACTGTTCCTCAACGTGGACTTCGCCTTTTTCGTTCACCTTGGCCACAAGGCTCTCCTTTTGTTTCAGCCGCCGCATCAAAACGCTGGTGCGCCGGTCGACAAATCTTTCTGTCAGACGGGCGTGTAGCGCATCTGACAGCCGGTTTTCTACAGCGCGGGTGACGCCGCGCCAATGATCAACGTCTTCTACCCAGTTTTTGCGCTGCGCAATATAGGTCCAGGTGCGAATAAACGACAATCTTTTTGAAACTGTGTCGATGTCGCCATCAATTTGGTCGATCCGGTTGATCTGTTCAGACAACCAGGATTGATTTATGCGACCAACTGCGTGCAAATCATTGAAAACGCGGGACAACAGGGTCGCATGATCATGGGCAGAAATGTTGCGGAAATCCGGAATTTGGCACACATCCCACAAAAGACGCACAGCGGTTGCCCCGCGCAGCTGCACAGCTATTTCATCCTGCACGGCCAGAATCCTCAGCGTGCGCAGATCGTCGGCCTCGCGGGCGCGGTGCAGCAGGCTGTCGTCACTGGGTTTTTCAAGCGACGCAATCAACGCATGTCCCGAGGCATAATCCAACTGCTGATTGCGCCACTGGACCGCTTTGATCGGCGCAAACCGGTTGTTTTCGATCGATTCGACTGTCAGCGGCAACAGCGGCGGCGCTTCGCCCGTCACGCCGAATGATCCGCTGTTTAGGTACCGCCCGGCGCGTCCTGCGATCTGGGCAAGTTCGCCTGGCAGAAGCGCCCGCATCTGCCGCCCGTCAAATTTGCTGGTGCCCGAAAATGCCACGTGATCAACGTCCAGATTAAGCCCCATGCCTATGGCGTCGGTCGCGACCAGAAAATCCACATCGCCGTTTTGGTACATCTCGACCTGGGCGTTACGTGTTCGTGGCGACAACGCGCCCATCACTACCGCTGCACCGCCCTTTTGGCGGCGCAGCAGTTCGGCAATCGCATAGACATTTCCAACCGAAAACCCCACGACCGCAGACCGTCTGGGCAAACGCGATATTTTGCGCGCACCGGTGTAGCTGAGCTGCGAGAACCGTTCACGATGCAGAAAACGTACTCGGGGCACCAGCTGGTTGATCACACCTTTCATGCTGTCGCTGCCCATGAACAGCGTCTCACGCGTCCCGCGGGCGTGGAGCAGCCGATCGGTGAACACGTGGCCACGTTCGGGATCGCTGCACAGTTGAATTTCGTCGACCGCCAGAAACTCCGTGCCAAGATCCAGCGGCATCGCCTCGACCGTGGCCACCCAATAGCGTGCGCGCGGTGGCACGATGCGCTCTTCGCCGGTCACGAGCGCCACGGCCCCATGCCCACGCAGGGTCACGATCCGGTCATAGACCTCGCGGGCGAGCAGGCGCAGCGGCAAACCGATGACGCCGCTGCCGTAGGCCAGCATACGTTCAATCGCGTAATAGGTCTTGCCGGTGTTGGTGGGCCCCAGAACCGCCGTGATCGTCCGTTCTGTTGTCGCCATGCGCGCGCACCCTGTACCAGAGGCAGGCTACAGCGACGTGCCCCCGATTTTCTTTTCCAACCGTTTGACGGCTTCAATTAAGTTGGGACGGTGCGGATGTACAGCCATAGCTGCACGGTAGGCACGCAGTGCGCCGTCGTTTTGCTCGAGCGTTTCCAGAATCATACCAAGCCCGGACAGCGCACCAAAATGGCGCGGATTAAGCGCCAGCGTCGTTTGAATATCGCTGACAGACATGCCAAAATTCTGGGCCAGAAAAAACGCAGTGGCCCGCATGTTCCAGCCTTCGGCAAATTCCGGCGCGTGGTCCGTCAGCGCGGTGAAATGCTCAATCGCCAGCGGATAATTTCCCTGCGCCATCGCCCGCTTGCCGCGCTGCAACAGCAAATCCATGGCGTCAGACCCCGAGTGCGACCATTCCTGCCAGATCTGACTTTCTACCGCGGCCCAATCGGTCAGCGCGGGGTCGGCAAGTTCAATAAACAACGCATCCAGCTTTTCGGTTTGCGCAACCGCAAACAACGGCGTGACAATCAGTGCAAAAAAAAGCAAAGTTGTCGCAACGGCACGTCTGGAAATTTTTGATACTGTTCTCATATCAATTTCGATATTAAGATATTTGAGCGAAAATGCGAGGGAAACCCGCGTAAAATGGTGAAGGATAACGCATGAGTGATGTCATTGACGACGCAATTGAGGCGCTGACACAGAAAATGGGCAGCGACAACGATTGGGATGGGTCGGTCAAGTTCGTAATCAAGGACGTCGGATCGATTATCATTGACGGCGATGGCGTGCGCGCTGGCGACGACGACGCCGAATGCACGCTGACGGCGGATGCCGAGACGTTTCAAGGCATTCTTGACGGCAGCACCAACCCCACTGCCGCTTTCATGACCGGCAAATTGTCGGTGGACGGCGATATGAGCATGGCCATGCGCCTTGGGGCCGTTCTCGGCTGATATGCAGCCCGCGCCGCTTTACGATCGGGTCGCAGAGGCCCCCAAAGGTGGCCACGCCTATTGGATTAAAACCAGCGACGAGGTGCGCCTGCGCGTCGCGCTTTGGCCTGCCGGTCGCAAGGGGTTGGTGATTTTATTCCCCGGGCGCACAGAATTC
>CAZPQL010000021.1:36062-40312 GCA_964588725.1 uncultured Rhodobacterales bacterium | reverse complement strand
AATCCACCCAGAAGTACCTGCGCGCGAATGCCCCCGGCAACGCCTTTGGGTGTCGGCACGGCGACCTCAATCTCATGGGTGAATGTCGCACCGACTCCGGTGACCAAAACCACCTTGTGCGCATCCCCCTCACGCCACGGATACGCCAGATCGATCCACGCCGCGGACAGGCGCGGCATTGGCCCGGGCGGCGTTTGGCCAAAAATCCAATACGCGTCGTCAACCTGCACCTGGGCAATCACCATGGGTTCAGACCCCGTCGCACGCACCTTGAGGTGAATGCCGGCGTCGTCCAGAACAATCCGTTCGAACGTCAGGCTTTCAAGCGGTGGTGCTGAGTTTGAAAACAACCGTAACGGATCGGCACTTATCAGCCACCACGCTGCCAGCGCGAGAATGGCAATGGGCAGCAAAACGGCCACAATCAGAGGCAGTTGACGCGGATTATCCTGCGCGGCCATGGCTAAACACCCCCGCGCACATCAAACATCGACATCCAGCCAAGTTCGGCAAATTCCGACTGGTGCGCGTGAAACATGTACATGCCCGGGTCGTGATCGGCAAAGCTGAATTCGATTATGCCACGCTGCGCCTGACATTGCATGATCGTGTCCACGGTTTTCAGCGTCGGTGTCAGCGTGGTGCCGTGGTCGTAATAGTCAAAGAAATTGGCGTGCAGATGGAACGAGTTGATTGGGTCAAATTCGGTGGCGTTGATCAGATAAACCCGCACGGGGCGGTTTTTGTCGACGACAATCGGGTGTTTCATGAAGTGGTGCGCTACTGAATTCACCATGTAGAATTCGTTCTTGCCGTCAAAATTGGTGTCAAAGGCGTTCATGACCATGATCATTTCCTGCCATTTGGCGTTTTCGGCGCTGCCGAGCAGACGTGACTGCGCCACGTTGAAATATTCGCCGTGCTTTGACGGATCGGGGTCGATGATGAACCCGCCGTACATGCCTTTGTGCATATGGGCACGCAGCGGGAATGCGTGACAGTGGTAGAGGTGGCAACCAAAGGGTTTGGCGGTGAACTCATAGGTAAACTCGTCACCCGGATTGATCAGTCCCGACCCTGCCAGCCCGTCCATACCCGCCGAATGAATGCCGTGGAAATGCATCGAATGCGGGTGCGAACCGTTGTTGCGAAAGAGAATGCGCAGCACGTCGCCTTCGGTGGCGCGCAGCGACGGTCCCGGCACCCGACCGTTGAACGTCCACGCCGGAAACGTAACACTGGGGGCAATTTCGATCTCGGTGTCTTCGGCGGTGACTTCAAAGCTGCGCAATACCCGCCCGTCGTCTGTTTGACTGACCGTGCCTGTCTCCCAGTCGGTCAGGATTTCGCCGGGGTCAAAGCCGTTGATGTCTGTACCCACATCGCCCACGGTGATCATCTGGCCGTGGGCATGCATACCCAGAGCGGGTTCGCTTGCATGACTTGCAGCCTGTGCCGCGCCCTGCCCGCCAATCCGGGTGGCACCGGCACCACCAGCCAAAGCCAGACCGCCGGTCAAAAGATTGCGACGACGGACAGATTTATTCAGAAGTTTGTTCATGACGTGGTCCAAAAGATTGGCAGCTCTTGCAATTGAGAACCATTTGCAACTAATGACGTAAGTTGTCAAGTCAATTGACCGCGTCGTCGTCGCTCAAACTGGCAAAAATTGCTAGAAATGCACCACCCGCCCAAACGCGTCGAGCACCGATTCGTGCATCATTTCAGACAGGGTCGGATGCGGGAACACCGTTGAAATCAGCTCGGCCTCCGTGGTTTCAAGACTTCGCGCCACCACGTACCCCTGAATAAGCTCGGTCACTTCGGCCCCGATCATATGCGCACCCAGCAATGCCCCGGTATCGGCGTCGAATACGGTTTTGACCATGCCGTCGACTTCGCCCAATGCGATGGCTTTGCCGTTGCCGATAAATGGAAACCGCCCGACTTTGACATTGTAGCCCAGATCGACCGCCTTGGCCTCGCTATAGCCGACCGAGGCGATTTGCGGGGTGCAATAGGTACATCCGGCAATCGACATGGGGTCAAGCGGGTGCGGGTTTTGACCGGCGATCAGTTCGGCCACGATCATGCCTTCGTGGCTGGCTTTGTGCGCCAACCACGGCGCACCGGCCAGATCACCAATCGCATAGACACCCGGAACATTGGTGCGGCACATTTCGTCGATGACCACATGGGTACGGTCGGTGTTGATCCCCAGGGACTCAAGCCCAATTCCCTCGATGTTGCCAACAATACCCACGGCGGAAATCACCGTGTCAAAATCCTGTGTGGTCGTTGTATCGTCCGTCTTGATATGCGCGGTGACCTTGGTTTTGGTGCGGTCAAGCTGCGTGACCGTAGCGGCTTCGAGAATCGTCATGCCCTGTTTGACGAATTGTTTTTTTGCCAAAGCCGCAATTTCACTGTCCTCGACCGGCAAAATGCGGTCCATCACCTCGATCACCGTGGTCTGCGCACCCAACGCGGTAAAAAAACTGGCAAATTCGATCCCGATCGCGCCCGAGCCGATCACCAACAGTTTTTTGGGCATGCGGTTGGGGCTGAGTGCGTGCTTGTAGGACCACACGCGGTCGCCGTCGGCCTCCAGTCCGGGTAAATCGCGCGCCCGCGCACCTGTGGCAAGCACGATGTGGTCAGATGCGAACATTGATTTGTCGTCACCGCTGACCACGGTCACCTGCCCCTTCGCGGTCAGAACCGCCTCGCCCGACAACACGGTGACTTTGTTTTTCTTCAGCAAATGACCGATGCCACCCGAAAGCTGTCCGGCGATCTTGCGCGAGCGTTTCACCACAGCGTCCAGATCAAAGCCCAGCCCCCTGGCGCTAAGACCAAATTCAGCGGCACGGCCCATCAGGTGATAAACCTCGGCCGAGCGCAGCAGCGCCTTTGTGGGAATACACCCCCAATTCAGACAGATACCACCCAGATGCTCGCGCTCGACAATCGCCACCTTCAGCCCCAACTGAGCGCCACGAATGGCCGCCACATAGCCGCCCGGACCGGCGCCGATAATAATCATGTCAAACGATGGTGTGCTCATGAGGGACTCCCGATCCACGCATTAGTTCAATATTAAACTAAATGTGTATCTACCCATCATAGCCGGTTGTTCAGGCGTTTCAATGTCTGGTTTTCAACGTGGGGTCAGGCCTGCAGTTCGCGCAGCGTTTCGGCGTATCCACCGGAAGCCAAATAGGCGATCTCGGGCGACGTCATGGTGCGCGCCAGCGCCTCGTTGCGGTAGGGAAAGCGACCGAATTTGCGTATGACCGCACGGTGTACCTTGGCGTGCAATATGTTGCTTTCGCCGCCTTCTACCATGCGGGTTGTCATCAACCGTACACAGCGTTCCTGATCCATCAGGCTTTCAGAGTGCATCAGCGGAAGATAATAGAACTGACGCTGTGGCTCGGGCGTGCGCATGTCAAACCCTTTGTCGATGGATTTTTTGGCACAGCATAGTGCCTTGCGGTCAGTGGCAAAAGACTTGCCCGAACCACGGAACATATTGCGCGGAAACTGATCAAGCAGGATCAGCAATGCCAGCGATTTCGTCGGACAACTGATCCATCCGGTCAGTTCGCCTCTGGCAGCGGACTCGTAGTCGTCCATGAACCGGTCGATAATAGTCTGGTCCAGCGCGGGAGTACCCATGTACCAGCCCTCGGGTCCGACCTCGTCAATCCAGAATTCCAGTATCTCGTCAGGGTTTGCCATAACCCGCTCCTGTTGGAATGTAGCTGTTCCTGAAAACCCACAATGTTGATGATTCGGACTTTTTCAAGACCGGATTATGTCGCATCCCCATTTGGGTCGGGCGTGTTGCTTTCTTCCTCCAATACCAGATCGATAGCGATCTCTTGCGCCACGTTGACCGCCACGGGCGAAGCCGCCGGCGTGACCGGCGCATAAGATGTGGTCTCGTGAGCTTCGGGCAGCGGCCGACGCGTCATGCGGTAGGCGGCATAAATTGAAATTGCGGCCATTATGCCTGCAAGGTATGCAAAAAATGCGTTCGGCCCCCACAGGTCCATCATCCGGCCCAGAATGACCGGCCCCAGCACTGCGCCCACGCCGTTGATAAATATAAGCCCACCGGACGCAGCGGCCATCTCATCGACCTCCAAAAAGTCGTTGGTGTAGGCGATGAACAGCGAATACAAAGGATTGGAAATACCGCCAACGATCAGCGCCAGAACAATCAGAACGCTGAAATTACCCAG
>CAZPQL010000021.1:0-36052 GCA_964588725.1 uncultured Rhodobacterales bacterium | reverse complement strand
CACACCCAGCGCCATGACGGCAGCACCAAAAACCGTCAGCCCCAAAATTAGCATCCGGCGATCCATCCGGTCCGAAAACCAGCCTATGGGGTACTGCGCAAACATGCCGCCCACATAGATCGCAGCCACGAATAAAGAAATTTGTACAAGCGTTAGATCGACACGGGTTGCATAGACGGCGGACATACCAAACAGCGCCGAAAACAGCGCGCCAACCAAAAAAATGCCGACAATGCCCAGCGGCGAAACCGCAAACAGCCGCCGCAGGGTCAGTGACTTGGTGGTCTGATACACCGGGGCCGGGCTGACAGAGAGCAGGATCGGCGCAAACGAAACCGACACCAGAACCGACGCCACAATGAACAGCACAAATCCCGAGGGGTCGGCCAAATTGAGCAAAAGCTGTGCCGCAACAATCCCGACCATCTGAACGATCAGATATAACGACAGGGTTTTTCCGCGTGTTTCATTGGTTGACGCGTCGTTAAGCCAGCTTTCCGCGACCACGTAGACTCCGGAAAAGCAAAATCCGATGGCCACGCGCATCACCGCCCACGCAATAGGATCCAGCACTACCGAATACAGGATCAGAATCGCCGAAATGAACGAAGCCAACGCCGCGAACACCCGAACGTGGCCCACGCGGCGGATTAATTCCGGCGCCAGACGCGACCCGCCAAGAAATCCCAAAAAATACGCTGCCATCACCAGCGACATCGATGTGTTGGTAAACCCTTCGCTGGCACCGCGCACGCCCAGCAACGTGCCCTGTATGCCGTTGCCCAGCATCAGCAGCAACATTCCCAACAACAGGGCCCAAGAATTTTTAGCGACTGCGAACATGCGAGACGTAACCTAAACGAGATTTTTCCGGACCCTTAGCAGGCGTCAGGCACGGCGTGCTTCGTTGTAAGCGACTGACTTATGTCGTTTTTTTATCCAACGGCAAAAGAAACGACGAATCTCCGTACGAAAAAAACCTATAGCGCCGGTCTATGGCGTGACGGTATATTTTTTTGATTTCATCCACCCCCATCAGCGCCGAAACCAACATCATCAAGGTTGATTCCGGCAGGTGAAAATTGGTCATCAGACCGTCGCATATTCTGAATCGGTAGCCGGGCGTGATGAAAATGTCGGTTTCTCCGGCCCACGGGTGCAATACACCGTCAGAGTCCGCCGCCGTTTCAAGCAATCGCAGCGCCGTTGTCCCCACAGGGAAAATGCGTCCGCCGCGTGCGCGGGTCGCATTGATCTGGTCCGCCGCCGCGCGGCTGACCACACCGCGTTCGGCATGCATTTTGTGATCCTTTATATTGTCTGTTTTGACAGGCAAAAACGTGCCGGCCCCGACGTGTAACGTGACTTTGGAAACGGCAACGCCCTTATTTTCAAGCTGCGTCAGCAGTTGCTGATCAAAATGCAGCGACGCCGTAGGCGCGGCCACTGCCCCGGTGTTTTCGGCAAAAACGGTCTGATAATCGTGGTTGTCGCGCGCGTCCACTGGCCGCTGCGCCGCGATATAAGGCGGCAGCGGCATCGCACCCTCGCGCGCCAAAGCCAATTCAAAGTCGTCGCCACTGCGGTTGAATTCCAACAGCCCCGTACCATTTGCTTTGGAGACCAAATGGGCGCTGAAATCGTCCGAAAATTTGATGGTCTCGCCCGGACGGATTTTTTTCAGAGGCTTGAGCAGCGCATGCCATCTGTTTTCCGCGTCCGGTGACAACAGCGTCACGTCAATTCGTGCGGTGGTATCGCGCTGCCCATCAAAACGACGTCTGGTACCGCTCAGACGCGCGGGGATCACTTTGGTGTCATTCAGAACCAACCGGTCGCCCCGGCGCAGTATGTCGACCAGATCGGTCACCGCGCGATCATCGATCGTCCGACCACGCGCATACAGCATCCGCGCAGCGGTGCGGGGCGCAGCCGGGCGCAACGCGATCAATTCCGCAGGAAGATCAAATGCGAAATCTGACAGGTGCATCAGGGTTTTTCCGGAACCGGTTGCCTGAATATTTCGCGAAACAACCCCGGCGTCAGGATCGAAAGCGGGTTTATCCCCACAACCGGTGCCGATTTCGTGCCCTTTAGGGTATAGTTGAAACCAAAAAGACCTTCGCCGGTCTGCTTGCCAAACAATCCGCCGAATATTTTGGTCTGTTCCAAAAGTCCGTTCAGCGCATAGATCGGCGACAGCACTCCGGTCATGTTGATCTTGTCGCTGCCAAATTCGTAATCACCGGTCATCGTGATGCCCATCGACGCCCCGACCGCGCTGCTTTCTTTCAGTCTGATCGCGTCAGGTGTCAGCCTGAAGCTCGCGTCGATCGCACCAAACGAAATGCCGTCGCCGCCCAATTGTTCGATCAGACCCACCACACTGATCAGAGACAGCAGCTCCGCCAACGCAGGTGCGTCGCGCACACGCGTGGCAGTAATCGTCAGGTTGCCATCGTATTCGCCGGTCTGAAGCGTTGGAAACAGAACCATATCCATCACGCCGCCAAACGCCGTTGTGAATACGCCGGCCGAGCGCATCACCGCGCCCGCATCCTGCGATGTGATTCGCACACCGGTGCCATTGGCCAACGGTGCCAAAGACCCGACAACGCGGGCACCGCCGTTGACCCGCGCCGTGAACGACCCGTTAAGCCCGCCAGCCGTGTTGATATCACCCTGTAAATCGTTCAGCACGATGCCACTGCTTAACTGAAGCCGGTCAAGTCTGAGCTTGATGCGGCTCGATCCATCGGCGCCGCCACCGCCCGCGTGGCTAAAGCTGTTGCGCCGCATATCGACGCTGCCACCCACAAGAGTATACGACGTCTGCCCCGGACCCGGGGTCCGAATGTCTATCGGCGCGTCCAGCCAACCACCGATCGACACCCGTTCAAAGCGCGCCAGATCAAGCCCGCCGTCCGACGTCAGAGTGATGGATCCGTTTGCGCTCAACCCTTTGGTTTCAATGGATATGTTGTCAATATGCGGTGGCGACCCCATGCGCCCGCTTACGGCAAGCCTGCCAGTGACATTCTTGGGCTTTGACCAGTCCAGTGCCTGAAGCTTTAGCGTCATTTGATTCAGATCGGACACCAGCGAGAACGCCGGTGGCTGGTCTTTGACCAGATCGACCGTCATAGTGGCACGACCCCGGCCCGCAACCGATCCCTCCGGGAGCACGATTTTGAATTCATCCAGGAATCGCTGGGACAGTTCAATGTTGCCCTCGACGCGGCTGCGCCCAATATTTTCCGGACCGAATTTTTGCGTCCAGACGCCTGACACCGGTGTATTTCCAAGTGTCGCGTCTCCGCTGATTTCGATTTCCTTGCTGTTTAGATGCACCCGCAACCGGTCGGCAGACAATAATTTTTTGGCAATCAGCCGGTCGCTGGTCACGTCGCTCACCACGCCGTCAATTTCAAAATCCACCTGATCAAATACGATTTTCTCAGCCAGCGGCAAACCGATCTTTCCCGATGTCGCCACTTGGCCGTGGGCAAAATCCACTTCGAGGCCGGCCTTGGTGATAAATTCAAACGGCGGCAAGTCAAGCAACGCAAGCGCCGAGGTCACGGTGCTTTGCGTGTGCAGAGAAATTTCTGCGGGCGCTTCCTTTATGGTGATATCAGGAATGTAAATCGAGGTGCCCGCCACGTCCACGACCCCCCCGTCAGGCGAGACGACCCGCCCCGCGTTCAAAACAGAGTTTAACGTGGAGTCCGTCATCACCACATAACCGCTGGCGTCTTCGACCACCGGCATCGCGCGCATGTAGCGCATGCGCATCGCGTTTGCGTCAAACCCCAGATTTAGCTGCGGTCGTTCACCCGGATTTGCGCGAATCGACACCACGATATTAGAGGCCACGCCCGCCTTGATATTGTCGTCCAGCCATGTCCGCGTCTTTGGCTTGTAAGCCAGCGGCCACAAATTGATGACCTGATCGCGCGACAAACGATCGACATTGATATCCAGCGCAGTCTGCCAACCTTTGGACGTCAGTGCCGCCGCGCCGCTCAGGCTATAGCGACTATTGTCATCTTGAAGCAAAAGCTGGCCAATATCGATCTTCAATGGGTTAAAGCCGATCCGCATATCCAGCACACCCGAACCGAATTTGACCGGTCGCCCGAATACCCCTGCGGGACTTACGGTGATTTCGCGTGCGCGGAACTGCCCGATCAACCCACCTGGTGCGCCACCGTCAGCTTCGGACACATAGGCGTGACCCTCACCCACGATTTGCCCGGCACCGGTATTGAGCGTGATCTCGTCGAACGTCAACTTGTCGAGATCTTCGTCAAAACTTATGTAGGTCTTGGCACCATCAAATCGAAAGGCCGTGGTTTGCTCGCCCTGACGAAACAAGCCCGCGCCGATATCCAAAACACCCTTCATCGCGCCAAGTTTACCGTCGGGCTGAATCTCCATGGCCAGCGAACCGTTGAGCGGCGCGTCCAGAACTTTGAGCCACGCAAGCGAGTCGATCTGCGTGGCGATTTCGCGGGTCGAGAACCCGGAGAACCCGGTGGTAAATTCAATGTTGCCACCTGTTTTCGGCCTGTTCAGAGACAGAACCGCACGCGCGGGGGCCTGCCCCGATGTTTGCAACGCGAACGTGAGCGTACCCGACAGGGCCTGCGCGGAATTTTCCACAACGATCGCACCGTCCAGAAATTGCCAATCGCGACCGCTGATCTCGTCCGAAATCGTCAACGTCGTGCTGGTGCTTTCGATCCGCTGCAGTTTGCTAAGGAACGGTTGTGCAAACACCGCTTCGACCGCGGCGAACAAATCTGTCGTCCCATTTGTTCCATCTGTTTTTCCCGGCTGGTCCAAACTACCCAAGCTGATATCGAACCTGCCACGCGAGTCGCGGCGCATTGTCAGATTGGCTTGATCAACGACCAGACTCACCGGTCGAATTTTCGCCAGCACCAGACTTTCGCCCGACAGTTCAGAGCGCACGGATGGTATCGAAATCAACGGCTGGCCGTCCGGATCGAGAAAATCGATATCGCGCAGCTCGACCTCGGCATTCAGGCCGCTGGTAAACAGCCCCAGACCAATCGACCCCAAGCGCAGCTGCCCGGTTTCAACACTGTTGTTTATCCTTGATTCAATCTGCCGCCGCAACCAATCCGGGGCCTGAACGCCCTGCGCAAGAACCGCAACCACAACCACCGCAAAAATGATCAGAACCGCCAGCGACCCTAACAAGGCTCGGATCGCTTTTCTCAGACCCTGTCGTGGCGGCGGTTCTGGCGGGGAATTCATGCAGCCTCGGAAACTGTGGGTTTTGGGCGGTTTGCACTTCTTTTTCGCATTCGGTGTTGGAAAACAACAGGACAGATTTCGAACGGATCAAAATCCTGGGCATTGGGCGGAGACCCGCCGCATTAACCGGCGTCGTCCGCGCAGCGATATCGGATGTTTCAGACTGAGTTATGACATCTACCCACAATCCCGCGAACGTGTGCCGGTTATTACACCCACAATAATTTCATCGTTATTTTTCAACAAGTTGTCACAACGTCACCAAATGAAACATCGATTTTTGAGTCGGTAGATTCTAAATTTGGTCACGAATCCCGCCCTTAAAGGCGGATTTTCGCCCAGACTGTTTCCAAGGTGGAAACTATGGCACGCTGCAGGCCGAAAAACCTTGATTGGAAATAAGATTTTGACTAAGAAATTCAGACCAATGCACGACCTCCCTTCTCCACTCTGGGCGGTGGTGCAGTATAAAAATTGTAAAAACCCCGGGGTCCGGACAGTTGAGAGCACGCCTATCACTCAAAATGCACGGGTTCCTTGCTCGAATATTTCCTGAACAGCGACTGTACCTGAGAACCGATGACGGCACGCGTTTCATGCGCCTTACGCCTGCGGTGCAGCTGGTTGCCGTTATTACAATCGGCGTGATTTTTATCTGGACCGTGTTCGTGTCTTCGATGTTTCTGGTCAGCGCACTGTCGGCGGACTCGATTGCGCACCGGGCAGACACCCGTCAAATTGATTACGAAAACCGCCTGAACGCCATGTCGCGCGAACGCGACACACGCGCGCTCGAAGCCAGCACGGCGCAGGCGCGGTTTTACGTGGCTCTTGAACAGATTTCGGCTCAGCAGTCGGCGTTGCTTGAATCCGAGGACAAGCGCAAAGAGCTGGAAACCGGTATCGACGTGATCCAGCGCACGTTGCGCACCACCATGAAAGAGCGCGACCGCGCACAGTTGCAGTCCGACAAATTGCTCGCCGAACTTCAGGTGGTCACCGGAAAAAACAGCACGGAATCCGGCGGAACCGACGATCTGGAGCGCACGCTGGATTACCTGAATGCGGCGCTGGAACGCACTGTGGATCAACGCGACGATATGGTCATATCTACCCGTGTGCTTGATGCCGAAGTCGCGGACCTGCGGCACCGCGCAGATTTGACCAAAGAACGTAACGCCCGGATTTTCTCGCGTCTGGAAGAGGCGATGACGGTGTCGATCGCGCCGCTTGAAAAGATGTTTGAAAACGTCGGACTGTCCACCGACAAGCTGATCGAGGACGTCAAGCTGGGCTATTCGGGTCAGGGTGGTCCGCTGACGCCACTGGCAATTTCGACCAAAGGCCAACCCGAGGACCCCGCGTCAATCAAGGCCAATCGTTTGCTGGCCGAACTGGATCAGGTCAACTTGCTGCGTATCGCCGCGACCCGGCTGCCGTTCGTGGTCCCGGTCAAATCGTCCTATCGTCTCAGCAGTGGCTACGGTTGGCGACGCCACCCCACCACCGGACGCACGCGTATGCACGACGGAACGGATTTTGCTGCAGGCTATGGCACCCCGATCTATTCAACCGCCGACGGCGTGGTCACATTCGCGGGCTGGTCAAGCGGTTATGGCCGGCTCGTTAAAATCCGCCACGCTTTGGGATTTGAAACCCGCTATGCGCATATGCAAAAAATTCGCGCGAAAGTTGGCCAAAGGGTCTCGCGCGGGGACAGAATCGGTGATATGGGAAGCTCTGGTCGCAGCACCGGGCCACACGTGCACTATGAAATACGCATCGGTGGAAAATCGGTCAATCCTATGAATTATATCAAGGCAGCAAGAAATGTTTTCTAAGAGCAAGATCAACGATCCGGCCCCCAAACCCGATCTCAAGTCCGACAAGCCCGATTTGGCGACAAGCCCCGTTGACCGCAGCGCGCCACCTGCGCCCGGCGGCGGTGCCCCCAAACCGAAACCGGCACCGTCGACGCTATCGTCGGACATCGTGATCAAGGGCAACATCAAAAGCACCGGCGATATTCAGATCGAAGGCATGGTTGATGGCGACATTCGCGCCCATCTGCTGACCGTCGGCGAAGGCGCCACCGTCAAGGGCGAAATCGTCGGCGACGACGTCGTGGTCAACGGGCGCGTCATCGGCCGTGTGCGCGGCCTTAAGGTACGCCTGACGTCAACCGCGCGTGTCGAAGGCGACATCATCCACAAAACCATCGCCATTGAAAGCGGCGCGCATTTTGAGGGTTCGGTCCAGCGTCAGGATGATCCGTTGAATGCGACATCAGCCAAGCCCGTCGCCACCAATGCCGCGACCAAATCAGCCGCGCCGCCGCCGCGCCCGCAGGCCGCCAAACCGGCGGTCTCTGGTCAATAGCATCCCGAAACCAGTCACCGCTAGTCACCCGACAATATGCCCCGTGATCAGCACGTCGACTGAATTTCCGACCGACGGCAATGCAGTCCGAAATCCGCGATTGTTTGGAAAACAACGGGTTACCCCGTTAACCAATGTGGAAAACCCGCTCCACCGGTGGCAACGTATGAAATTATCGGCGCCGGCCGGCGTCAGTGTTAGTCGGCCTGCGCTTCGGCGCGTGACTTGCCCGCCACATCCTGCGCCAGCACCGCCGCCATCAGCCCGTCCAAATCACCGTCCAACACACCCTGGGTGTCAGAGGTCTCAAAATTGGTGCGCAGGTCCTTGACCATCTGATAAGGCTGCAGCACGTAAGACCGGATTTGGTTGCCCCAGCCCGCGTCACCTTTGCTGTCGTGAGCCTCCTGAATGCTTTGGGTACGTTTGCGCATTTCCAGCTCGAACAGGCGCGATTTCAACGCCGCCATACAGTTTGCACGGTTTTGGTGCTGTGATTTCTGCGACGACGTCACCACGATATTGGTAGGGATATGGGTGATGCGTACCGCACTGTCAGTCGTGTTCACGTGCTGCCCGCCCGCGCCGCTCGAGCGGTAGGTGTCCACGCGGATATCGGCCGGGTTAATTTCGATTTCGATGCTGTCGTCAACAACGGGATAAACCCATACGGACGAAAACGACGTATGGCGCCGCGCGTTTGAATCAAACGGTGAAATCCGCACCAGCCGGTGCACGCCACTTTCGCCCTTGAGCCAGCCAAAAGCATTGGGACCTTTAATCTGATAGGTCACAGATTTTATGCCCGCTTCTTCGCCGGCGCTTTCTGACATCAATTCGACTTTGTAGCCGTGCGCTTCGGCCCAGCGCACGTACATGCGCGCTAAAATGGATGCCCAGTCGCAGCTTTCGGTGCCCCCCGCCCCGGCGTTGATTTCCAAAAAACTGTCGTTGCCATCGGCCTCGCCATTCAACAGTGCCTGCAATTCCTTGCGCGCCGCCAGTGATTGCAGCGCCTTGATCGCATTTTCGGCCTCGGTGACAATATCCTGATCGTCCTCGAGTTCGCCCAGTTCGATCATCTCGACGTTGTCCTGCAAATCGCGTTTCAGCGAGGCATAATCTTCCATTGCGTCGACCAGCCCCTGTCGTTCCCGCATCAGTTTTTGCGCACGCGCCGGATCGTTCCACAAATCGGGGTCTTCAGACAGAGCGTTGAATTCTTCCAGCCGGTGCTCTGCAGTGCCCCAGTCCATCCGCCGCGCCAACAGCGCCAGAGATTTTTCGATTTCAGCGACAATATTGGAGATTTCAGCGCGCATATCGCCCGGTCCTGCCTGTGGGAAACTTGGTGGAACGCTTTTATGGCAGCGCCTTTGCCCCGTAAAGGGTCAGCGACCCTAGTACAGACCGCCGCTGGACAGTGACCCGAATGTGGCGCGTTTTGGAATTTTTTTCTTGATGCCCAACTGGGTGATCACGTCTTCGCCTTCATCGACCGGAATGTCGGTTTCGCCTTTTTCAAAGATCGGCAGGTTGGAACCCATGGCAAACCCACCGTCGATGATGCTCAGCGCGCCAAACGCCGGTTCTTCGCCTTCGCGAAACAGCTCGGAGACCACGTTCTTGCCCGACGCACCGTCTGGCAAACGTTCACCGCTGTAGCGGTCAATTTTTACGAACACAGAATTATCAGGGACTTTGAATTGCCCAAAGCCATATTTCTTCAGCGCTTTTTCCATGAATTTTGTGAACACCGGGCCGCACATCGACCCGCCGTAACTGCCGCGACCCAAGGGCGCAGGCAGGTCCATACCCATGTAACATCCGGCCACAATGGTGCTGGAAAAGCCGATGAACCACACGTCTTTGGCCTGATTGGTCGTGCCGGTCTTGCCTGCGATGGGCGCGTTCAGTCTGACCGTGCGGGCCGCGGTGCCGCGCTCCACCACGCCGCGCATCATCGACGTGAGCTGATAGGCAGTGACGGCGTCCATCACGCGCTCACGGTTGTTGGTGATTTTCGGCGCGAATCCCGCGTCAAGAGATGCCACCTTGCAGTCGCCGCAACGGCGGCGGTCGTGGCGGTACACGGTTTTGCCCCATCGGTCCTGCACCCGGTCAACCAGCGTCGGCAGCACGCGCTCTCCGCCGTTGGCGAACATCGCGTAGGCGGCAACCATTTTGAACAATGTGGATTCCTGCGACCCCAGCGAATTCGCCAGATGCTCGCCCATGTCGTCATAAACGCCAAACCGTTCGGCGTAAGTTGCAATCGTATCCATTCCCACGGCCTGCGCCAGACGAATGGTCATCAGATTACGCGACAGCTCGATCCCCAGCCGCAGCGGCGAGGGACCGTAAAATTTGTTGGATGAATTGCGCGGGCGCCACAGCCCCTGCGGTGTGCGCACCTCGATGGGTGCGTCGATCACGATCGTCGCCGGTGTATATCCCACGTCCAACGCGGCGGCGTAAACAAAGGGTTTGAACGACGACCCCGGCTGGCGGGTGGCCTGGGTCGTGCGGTTGAAAACCGAATGTTGATACGAAAATCCGCCCTGCATGGCCAGCACGCGACCGGTATTGATGTCCATGGCCATAAAGCCGCCCTGTATCAGCGGTATCTGGCGCAGCGACCAGTATTTGAATTCCTCAACGTCTTTGTCGTCTTCGGTCGGGCCAAAAATCTTTTTCACGTAGATCACGTCGCCGGGCGTCAACAGATCGCTGGGCAGTTTGGCCTTTTTGCCCTTGGAGCCGTCTTCGCGCAGGGGGCGCGCCCATTTCATATCTTCCATGGGAATGCCATGGCCGCCGTCGATTTCGGGCTCGCCTTCGACACCTATGCGTGCGGCTTTGTCCGACAGTTCCAGCACCACCGCCAAATGCCAACCCGTGATATCACGTGGCGAGTCAACCGCGCGCAGGGCCTTGCGCCATTCGGTCTCGGTGCCCAGAAGCGCGGCGTCCAGTTTATTTTTCGACCCACGGTAGACTTCCTGACGGCGATCGTACGCTTCAAGCCCTTCGCGCAGCGCCATCGCCGCCACAGCCTGCAATTCAGGATCCATCGTGGCGCGTATCGTCATTCCGCCACCAAAAAATTCCTCTGAACCAAACGTGGTGGACAACTGGCGTCTTATTTCGTCGGTAAAATAGTCGCGCGGTGGCAGGGTCTGCTTGTAGGATGTAAAATCGCCGCCCTGCACCGTAGCCAGATCAGAAGCGCGCGCAGCTTCGGCGACTTTGGCGTCGAGATAACCGTTTTCTGCCATTTCGCGCAGCACAAAATTTCTGCGTTCAATCGCGCGCTTTTTTTCGCGCACCGGATGATAGTTCGACGGTGCCTTGGGCAATGCCGCCAGATAAGCCGCCTCTTGCGGGCTGAGCTGTTCAAGGGTTTTGTTAAAATAGGTCTGGGCCGCCGCGGTGACACCAAACGAATTCTGCCCCAAAAATATCTCGTTCAGGTAAAGTTCAAGGATTTTGTCCTTGGACAGCGTATCTTCCAGTCGCGAGGCCAGGATCAGCTCTTTGATTTTACGCTCGGCCGAACGGTCGCCGTCCAGCAGAAAGTTTTTCATCACCTGCTGGGTAATCGTCGAGGCCCCGCGCAGGCGTTTGCCCGAGGCCGCGTCGAGCGCCGCTTTGATCATACCAAGGGGGTCATAACCCCTGTGCGAATAAAAATTCTTGTCCTCAGCCGATACAAAGGCGTTCTTGACGACATCGGGAATTTCGTCAATCGGCGTGAAAATACGCCGCTCGAGCGCAAATTCATCCATGACGTGGCCCTGACCCGAATAGATCGTCGACAAAGTTTGCGGTTCATAACGCGCCAGTTGACCGTGATTGGGCAAATCACGCCCGTACATCCAGAATATTGCCCCGACGCCCAGCGCAGCCAAAACCAATCCCGTGGTCATCCAGCTGAACAGAAATCCAAAAAAAGACAGGATCGAACGTAACAAATTAATCGAACTCCGGGTTCAAGTTGTGCCGCACTATAGGGCCGCGCCGGTTGCCCGTCAAAAGCTTGCAAGGCTCCAGACCACAAATTTCGGCCTGTTTTTCATCACTTTCGCGACGATTGGTGCGGTTTGGCGCTATTGTCGCAGTAATCGTGCCTCGGCGGCGTCCTCGATGGTCCACGCGTCCAGCGCCATGATCAGCCCTGTGATGACTTTGGCGCGCCAGGCGGAATCGGCCAGGTTGACCAGGTCGCGTGGATTGGACATGAAACCAAATTCGATCAGCACCGACGGAATATCCGGTGCCTTGAGCACCGAAAACCCCGCAGTCAGATGCGGGCGCGCGCGGATGCGCCCGACCGATTTTGCGATGCCCAGAACCAGTTTCGCGGCCAGACGATTTGTACGCGGCTCAGTTTCCAGTCGTGCCATATCCATCAAAACCGTGGCTACCACATCGTCCTGTGCGGCCAAATCGACACCAACCAGCAGATCGGCGCGATCATGACTGGCGGCCAGCGCCGCCGCCGCCGCATTTGAGGCGCGGTCCGACAACGAATAAACGGTCGTGCCGCGTGCCTGTCCCACGGACAACGCGTCCGCGTGCAAGGATATGAACACATCGGCACCCTGTGCGCGGGCTGTCGAAACCCGGTTTTCCAAGGATAGAAAAACGTCATCATCCCGTGTTAAAAATGCCTTGTAACGGCCTGTTAAAACTAATTTTTCCTTAATTTCGCGCGCCAGTTGCAGCATCAGATCAGACTCCCTGTGGCCGCCGTAGCGCGCGCCGGAATCGATCCCCCCGTGCCCGGGGTCCAGCGCCACGATCAACGGGCCGACACCTGTCTGACGTTGTTTGGCGGGCGGGGCGACCACCGGGCTGGGAAGTTCCCAACCAGTTGTGTCGCGCGGACCGCTTTGGGCGGTGAACGCATCGGGTTCTACCAAGGTAAGACGTACGTTGACCTCGGCGCTGCCATCTTTTGCGTCAGTGCGCATTTCGGCACTGTGAATTGCCATGGCGTGACGCATCACCAACACCATGCGCGACCACCCCGGTTGAAACAGACCGACCCTCATGTCGGTTATTTGTGTCGTTTTGATCAGCGCATCAGCACCAACGCGGCCAAATTCCACTTCGCGGAAATCCATGACCAGACGTGTCGGGCTGTCCAGCGTGAACACGCGAAACGGCACACCCTGTGTCAGGGCAAGGCGGATATCAACATCGCCCGAAGCACGTTCGCTGATTGTCGAATTCCGGGCGTCCAGTCGGGCAAGCGCTTGTAATTGTTGCGCTAAAGCTGGCGCTACGCCCAAGATTCCTGTCAACACGACCACGAAGGACAATATTTTACGCACGATGGATCTGCCTGCCGTTTTATTATTGGCTTTGCGCCACTATATAATGTTGTGCGCATAATACACCATTGTCATTTGCGCGTTAAACACGTTATGGTCAGCGCAGAATAATCTCGCCGCAACCGTGGCAGGTTTATTTGGACAGATTTGTTGTCCTGTTACGCATCAGGCGCACGCCAAAGAATGCCCATGACAGTTCAACCGGCCATGTTGGCCAGTGAGATAGCCCGGACAACACAATCCGGGCCCTTGAATTGGTGTCTGAAAGCAGACATCGGAGAAAAACCGCGATGAAACGCGCAGAGCAACATAAATCAGGACAGAAAGTGGCATTGACCACGCTTGTCTGCATGTCTGCGGCGGTCCTCGCCAGTATGAAACAACACACCACGACCAAAAACGCCAAAACGCGCAGTGGTCTTGCCGTGTTGCAAGAGAAAATATGCCTAAGAAAATGCTTATCGACGCCAGCCACGCGGAAGAAACCCGCGTCGTGGTGGTCGACGGTCACAAAGTCGAAGAATTTGATTTTGAGTCCGAAAACAAACGCCAGCTTGCTGGAAATATTTACCTAGCCAAAGTCACGCGGGTCGAACCCAGCCTGCAGGCGGCCTTTATCGACTACGGCGGCAACCGTCACGGCTTTTTGGCGTTTTCGGAAATACATCCCGATTATTATCAGATTCCGGTCGCGGACCGCGAGGCGCTTTTGGCCGAAGAGGCCGAATTTGCCCGCCAACAGGCTGAAGAAGAAGAAAAGCCCAAAATCAAAAACCGCCGACGCAAATCGCGCAAACCCGTGGCCGCTGATGCGAGCGCGGACGCGCTGATCAGCGAAGACGCGCCGTCCAGCGATATCGACGGTATGGACGTTATTGAATCCGACGGCAACGAAGGCCCCGACATCAACGAACCCGTGGGTTTTGGATCGCCTGCCGAAAATTCAGCACAAGACGTCCGGGCCAACGAACACGGGACCGTCGCAGATACCCAGGACGATGACGGCGACAATGATCAGCCGGAAATCTCGGCCACCGACAAAGACGACAGCATCGAATCCGTGGCGCAGGAAGACGACGTCGAGGAAATTCGCCCGCGCCGCAAACCGCGCCCGCGACGCTATAAAATTCAGGAAGTCATCAAAGTCCGTCAGATATTGCTGATTCAGGTGGTAAAGGAAGAGCGTGGAAACAAAGGCGCTGCGCTGACCACATTCCTTAGCCTTGCCGGTCGTTATTGTGTGCTTATGCCCAATACCGCGCGCGGCGGCGGCATCAGCCGCAAAATCACCAACGCGTCCGACCGCAAGCGTCTGAAAGAGATCGCGGGCGATATCATCGTGCCGCAGGGTGCTGGACTTATCGTGCGTACTGCCGGTGCCAAACGCACCAAATCCGAAATAAAGCGCGATTACGATTATCTGCTGCGTCAGTGGGAACAGGTGCGCGAATTGACGCTCAAATCCATTGCGCCCGCACCCATTTACGAAGAAGGCAGCCTGATCAAACGCTCGATCCGCGATCTTTACAATCGCGAAATCGACGAGGTGATCATCGAAGGCGACAATGGCTACAAACTGGCCAAGGACTACATGAAAATGCTCATGCCGTCGCATGCCAAGAACATCAAACACTATACCGACCCCCTGCCGCTGTTTGCGCGCCATCAGGTTGAAAGTTATCTTTCGGGCATGTTCAACCCGACCGTACAATTGAAATCGGGCGGGTATATCGTCATTGGCGTGACCGAAGCTTTGGTCGCCATCGACGTCAACTCTGGTCGTGCGACCAAGGAATCCTCGATAGAAGACACGGCGACAAAAACCAACCTGGAGGCTGCCGAAGAAGTGGCGCGCCAGTTGCGGCTGCGCGACCTTGCCGGTTTGATCGTGATCGATTTTATCGATATGGAAGACCGCCGCAACAACATCGCGGTGGAAAAACGTATCAAGGACAAGCTGAAAACCGACCGTGCCCGCATTCAGGTCGGCCGGATATCGGGCTTTGGCCTGATGGAAATGTCGCGTCAGCGCCTCCGCCCCGGCATGATCGAAGCCACGACAGCACCCTGCCCGCATTGCCACGGTACCGGTCTGACCCGTTCGGACGACAACTTGTCGCTGGCGATCCTGCGAGAGTTGGAAGAGGAAGGCGTGCGGCGGCGTTCGCGCGAGGTGCTGGTCACCGTGCCGATTGCCATTGCCAATTATTTGCTTAACCAGAAACGCGAACATATCGCCAGCGTAGAAAGCCGTTACGGCCTGTCGATCAGGATCGAGGCCAGCGGCGCAATGATTTCGCCGGAATACAAGATCGAGAAACTAAAGACCGCCACCCGTCGGGTTCCCGAGGCCACCGTTGACGTGGTTTCGCTTGAAAGCGCGCTGGCGGATATGGAGTCCAACGACACACCGGTTGAAGAAGCCGTTGAACCGGACGCCGCCCCTGCCAAGAAAAAGCGACGTCGACGTCGGCGCGGACGCGGCGGCGGTGAGCGCCGTCAGGACAATGGCAACGAAGAAAATGGTGCGCAGGATCAGGACGCGCCAGCTGCGTCAGAGGCCACAAACCTCACGGCTGCCGCAGTCGACGGCGAACAGAGCGCGGCACCGGTCACAACCGAGACGATAGAACCGGACAAGGACGAGAAAAAACCGGTGAAAAAGCGTGCGCCGCGCAAACGCGCGCCCAAAAAGGCCGAAACGGTTGAAGCTGCTGAACCCGAAGCTCCGGTCGCTGCAGAGGCTCCGGATGGCGAGGACAAACCAAAAAAGCGCGTGCGCAAGTTAACAAAGAAAGCAGAAACGCCGGTTCCAACAGCGCCAGTGGAAGTCCCGCAAACCGTCACCGAAACCGCTGCAGAGACTGCACCGGCGTCGGAACCTGCCATGGCGGGCGCCGAAGCTGCACCCGCAGCCGCATCAAAACCCAAACGTCGCGGTTGGTGGTCGCGCGGTTAGAAGCGCATTCAAGTTAAGGAAAACGGCGGGGCGGCTTATGGGGTCCACGACGCGTGCCCGCGGATACTTAGCGCTGCGCCATATAGGCCTGCAGCCGCGCCAGCCCTTCAATGATATCGGCCTTGGACCGGGCGTAGGAAAACCGCAGGTTTGCTGCGCCACGCCCGGGGTCGAAATCATGGCCCGGCGTGACCGACACGCCAGCGTTGTTCAGCAACTCGTCAGCCAGTGCCATACTGTCGTCGGTGATATCAGAAACATCGGCATAAATGTAGAACGCCCCGTCAGGCGGCGCTAACCTGCGAAAGCCCGCTTTGGGCAGGCCATCAAGCATCAACGCGCGGTTTTCGCGGTAGACGGCGCGGTTTGCCTCCAGATCAACGCCGCAGTCCAGCGCCGCCAGGGCTGCAACCTGCGACGCGTGCGGCGCGCAAATGAACATATTTTGCGCCAAGCGCTCGATCACCCGCACCATGTCCTCGGGTACGACCATCCAGCCCACGCGCCAGCCGGTCATTGAAAAATATTTGGAAAAGGAATTGATCACGACCACATCGTCGCTGATTTCCAACGCGGAAACCGCGCGCGCGCCGTAATGCAGCCCATGATAAATTTCGTCGGACACAAAGGCGATGTCACGTGTTTCACAGTGGCCGATCAGGGCACGCATCGCCGCGTGATCCAGCATCGTTCCGGTGGGGTTGGCCGGTGACGCCACCAGCAGGCCGTCAAGGTTGCTTTGTTTTTCCAAATCATCGACCGTCACTTGGAATCGGTTGGATGCACGGGTTTGTATGCCCGTTGGGTGCAGGTCCAGTGCCCTGAGAATATTGCGGTAAGACGGATAGCCCGGTTCACCCAGGGCGACGCGTGCACCGGTATCAAACAACGCGGTGAAAGCCAGCAGAAAACCGGCTGAAGACCCCGATGTGACAATGATACGATCGGCGGACAGATCGATTCCATACCACTGAAGGTAAAGCTGTGCGATGCGCGCCCGCAACTGTGGCAGCCCCAGCGCCGTAGTGTAGCCCAGCGCATTATCCGGCAGCGCGCGGGCCAGCGCCTCCAGCGCGCCTTGTGGCGCACCCGTTCCCGGCTGCCCGACCTCCATGTGAATAATCGAGCCACCCGTGGATTCGATCAGGCGTGCTTTTTCCATCACATCCATCACAATGAAGGGATCGACTTGGCTCCGACTTGATATGCGCATACAGAATTTCCTATGGTCCGGCAGATGCTTACTTGTTTCAGGAGGCCGGTTGCCCGTCAATGACATCGCACCGTGACATTTTTTTGCGCCGGTTGATATCGCACGGGCTGGCGGGGGTCATTCTGTTCTGGGGGGCGTTGGCCAACGCCCAGGGATTGGTGCGGGACGCCGAAATCGAACGCACACTGGGCCGCATCGTGGAACCACTATTGCGCGTCGCCGGATACGGCCCCGGCAACATCGAGGTTCTGGTGGTGCAAGACAGTTCGCTGAATGCTTTTGTGATCAACGGACACAATATTTTTGTGCATTCGGGGCTGATAACAAAGCTTAATTCGATTCCGAAGTTGCAATCGGTTCTTGCGCACGAGCTGGCGCATATCTCCAGCGGTCACCTGACCCGTCGCGCAATCAACCGGCAAAACGCCGCCTCTGCCACCGGACTTGGTCTTTTGCTAAGCCTCGCTGTGGCCGCGACCGGCAATCACGACGCCGCCGGAGGCGTGGCAATCGCCGCGGCGGGTGCGGCGCAACGTTCATTTTTGTCACACACGCGCGCGCAGGAAAGCACCGCCGACCGGATCGGCGCGGGCTATATGGTGCGTGCCGGCGTCGACCCAGCAGCAGCCATCGCGGTATTGGAAATATTTCGCGGCCAGGAGGTGCTGAAAGCGTCGCGTCAGGATCCCTACGTGCGTACCCACCCGCTGAGCCGCGAACGCATCCGCGCGCTGCAGGGACAAGTCGCCGCCTATCAGGGCAAATTCAAAAATCCGTCACAGGAGCTGCAGTACTGGCACGATCGCATGATCGTTAAGTTCAATGGGTTTCTCGGTAATCCGCGCCGGATGCTGCGGCGTATAAAAAAGGGTGACAATTCCGAAATCGCGCTTTACGGGCGCGCAATTGCCTACCACCGCCTGCCGGACCTGAAGAAATCGCTGGCCGCTATGAATGCACTGCTGCGCAAGCGCCCGAACGATCCCTATTACAACGAGCTTAAGGGCCAGATTTTGCTGGAAAACGGCAACGCCAAGGCGGCGATACCATTTTATCAACGTGCCGTGGCGCTGGCACCCAGGGAACCGTTGATTCTGGCAGGTCTGGGGCGCGCGCTTTTGGCGCTCAAGACGAAATCGGGCGACAGGCAGGCGCTTGATATTCTGAAGAAATCGCGCCGCATGGACCCGCGCAACGCCCGTATGTTGCGCGATCTGGCGCTGGCATACGCCAAGGCAGGAAAAAACGGTCAGGCTTCGCTTGTCACGGCGGAACGCTATGCGCTATTAACCCGCTTTAGCGACGCCCAAACCCACGCCACGCGCGCTGCTGGTCTTTTGCCGCGCGGATCGGCGGGATGGCTCAAGGCACAGGACATTATTGCAGCCGCAAAAGTGGCGCAAAGAAATTAGGAACTGCACATGAAACCGATGATCAGGACGATTTTAACTGTCGGGTGGTTGCTGCCGCTTGGGCTGGTGATCGGCTGGAAATTGCCGCTGAACACTCCGGACGCGCCCGCGACACCGGTGGTCGCCGAAGCGCCGGTGCAGGATGATTTTCGCGCCCGCGTACGCGACTACCTGCTGCAGGAACCCGAAGTGCTGATGGAGGCATTGCAGGTCCTGGAACAGCGCCGCGACGCCGCGCAGGCACAGGGCGATCAGGTATTGGTCTCCGCCAATGCGGACGCCATATTCAACGACGGGATTTCCTGGGTAGGCGGCAATCCCGACGGAGATATCACACTGGTGGAATATCAGGATTACCGCTGTGGATTTTGCCGTCGCGCCCATTCCGAAGTCACCGAATTGATCGAGTCGGACGGTAATATTCGATTGATCGTCAAAGAATTCCCGATATTGGGCAAAGCATCGACGCTTTCGTCCCAACTGGCGGTGTCAGTGTTACAGAATGTGGGTCCGGCTGAATACAAACGTCTGAGCGATACATTGATTACCTATCAAGGCCCGCTGGACGAACCCGCCATGCGACGCCTCTTGACGGGATTGAACATAGACGCCGACGCGGCCCTGGAACATGTGGACAGCACCAAGGTGCAGGACCATATTCGCGCCATCCATGATCAGGCTGCGGCGTTGCAGATATCCGGCACACCAACGTTCATTTTGCAAAACGAACTTATTCGCGGTTACGTGCCACTTGACGAAATGCGCAAAATGGTCGCTTTGCAGCGCGAAATTACAAATTAGCCGCAGCACAGGGACAACCGTTCACAACAGCGCTTTCCCTGCACCGCGGGCTCGCGTATAAGTGGGGCAACGGGGCGGCGCGTGCTGTAGCGCGCAATAATCAGCGGTGAAGGAAATTCATGTCAAAGAAAACACTCGACAGCGATGTCGCCTTTGTAAAGGCATTGGCCGAAGTTCTGCGCGAAAACGATTTGACTGAATTGGAAGTCAGCCGCGAATACGGCTCGGAGGATGCACTGAACGTGCGCGTTGCGCGTCAGGCGCCACCTGTGGTCGCGCCAGTTGCCCCCGCCGCCGCACCAACGCCGCTACCTGCAACGACGTCCGCGCCGGTTACCGCACCGTCGGTTGACGATCCTGCGCAGTTGCCCGGTGCCGTTACGTCGCCGATGGTGGGCACCGCCTATATGGCAGCCGAACCCGGTGCCGCAAATTTCGTATCCCAAGGCGACACCGTGACCGAGGGACAAACCATCCTGATCATCGAAGCCATGAAAACCATGAATCAAATTCCGGCGCCCAAAAGCGGCACGGTCAAGCGCATACTGGTCGAAGACGGCGCACCGGTCGAATTTGGCTCTCCGTTGATGATTATTGAATGATCTCAGAGGCTTAAAATGTTTACCAAAGTCCTCATAGCCAACAGGGGCGAGATTGCCCTGCGCATCATCCGCGCCTGTCAGGAACTGGGTGTGCAAACTGTTGCTGTGCATTCCACCGCCGACACTGACGCCATGCACGTACGCATGGCTGACGAAAGCGTGTGCATCGGCCCACCCGCCGGAGCCGACAGCTATCTGTCGGTGCCCGCCATCATTTCGGCCTGCGAAATTACCGGCGCCGATGCCATCCATCCGGGCTATGGGTTTCTGTCCGAAAACGCGAATTTCGTGCAGATTGTTGAAGACCACGGTATCAAATTTATCGGACCTTCGGCGGAACATATCCGGCTGATGGGCGATAAAATCACCGCCAAGCAAACCATGAAGGATCTGGGCGTGCCCTGTGTGCCCGGTTCGGACGGTGGTGTGCCGACGATTGCTGATGCCCACCGCGTTGCCGATGACATGGGTTTTCCGGTCATTGTCAAAGCCACGGCTGGTGGTGGCGGTCGGGGTATGAAAGTCGCAGCGACCAAACCCGATCTGGACGTGGCTTTTCGCACGGCGCGTTCTGAATCCAAAGCCGCTTTTGGCAATGACGAAGTGTATTTGGAAAAATACCTGACCCTGCCGCGCCATATCGAGGTTCAGGTATTCGGTGACAGCAAAGGCGGAGCCGTGCACTTGGGAGAGCGCGATTGTTCGCTGCAACGGCGTCACCAAAAAGTATTCGAAGAGGCCCCGGGGCCCAGCATCGATGCAGAAACACGCGCGCGCATCGGCAAGACCTGCGCCGACGCGGTGGCGGCAATCGGTTATGCGGGCGCCGGCACCATCGAATTTTTGTATGAGAACGGCGAATTTTACTTCATCGAAATGAACACCCGCCTGCAGGTCGAGCATCCGGTGACCGAGTCGATTTTCGGGGTCGATCTGGTCAAAGAGCAACTGCGCATCGCTGCGGGCGAACCGATGACCTTTAAGCAGGAAGACCTGAATGTGCGGGGTCACGCCATCGAAGTGCGCATCAACGCCGAACGCCTGCCCGATTTTACGCCCTGCCCCGGTACGATTTCGCACTTTCATGCACCCGGAGGTCTGGGTGTGCGCATGGATTCGGCGCTTTACGCGGGTTACAAAATCCCGCCCTATTACGATAGCCTGATCGGAAAGTTGATCGTGCACGGGCGCGACCGCAAATCGGCGCTGGCCCGGCTGCAAAGAGCCCTGGGAGAGTTGATCGTCGACGGTGTCGACAACACCACACCGCTGTTTTACGCGCTTTTGGGCGAACCCGACATTTTGTCGGGAGATTACAATATTCATTGGCTGGAAAATTGGCTGGAGCGCACCAAGGCGCCGACGTCGGGCTGATGAGACGCAGGCGGCACTAAAATATGCCCCCCAAGGACACATTTGAAATCACTCCCGAATTGCTGCTGCATGGCTACGCCGGTGGAATTTTCCCCATGTCGGAAAGTTCTGCGGACGATAGTCTGTTTTGGGTCGACCCAAGCGAACGCGGGGTGCTGCCGCTTGACGGTTTTCACATATCACGCTCGTTGGCGCGTGCCCTGCGCAGGGACGACTATTCGGTCCACACGGACCGCGATTTTGACGGTGTGGTCGCGGCCTGCGCCGATCGATCCGATACGTGGATAAACGGAATCATCGCCGCTTTATACAGTGATCTTTTTCGCATGGGATACGCGCACTCGGTCGAGGTCTATGCGAACGCGCGCCTTATTGGCGGCGTCTACGGCGTAGCCCTTGGAAGCGCATTTTTTGGCGAAAGCATGTTTTCGCGCCGCACAAATGGTTCGAAAATTGCATTGGCGTGGCTGGTTGATATATTGCGGTTAAACGGTTTCACACTATTTGACACCCAATTCACCACGTCGCATCTGATATCGCTGGGTGCGCTTGAAATCAGTCGCGACGCCTATCATGGCCTGCTGGAACGCGCGCTGCAAATTCAGGCCACGTTTGATCCTTACCCGTCGCTGTCTTCGGGGGCTTTGGGGATGATACAGCGCAATACCCAGACATCGTAGCGCGGGTGATCCATGGCCGACAAAGCCGGCGACGACGCCACCATCCAGCCGTCAAAACGCGGTTTTTCTTCGCGGATATCGCGAATGGTCAGATGGGCAAAGGCGTCGGCGGCCGGATTTTCACTGGGGTAGCGGCATTCCCTAAGCGTGATTTCGAGTCGCTCGAATGTGATCGTCTGGCCGGTTTTGATCGGCAGATCGCGCAGCAATCCGTTGTTGGTGTCAAGACCGCGCAGCACGGCACCATCCGAATCTGTCGTGGCGACGGCGTCTTGTCCAAAGGCGGTCACTGGTCCGGCGATCAGAGCGAAAATAAAAAGACCAGCGGTCAAAGCTGTCTTCATTGGGCGCTACCGCCAACGAATTTCATCAAAAGTGACGTCAGGCTTACAGCACCTTGCGTGTCCAGAATTTCGTCACCCGCAGCCAGATCGTCGGGCGACCCCCCGGGCACCAGTTCCAGAAAATTGCCGCCAAGCAGTCCCTCGGATGAAATCAGTGCCTGGGTGTCGTCAGAAAGCGTCAGCGTATCCGAAACCGAAAAAACTGCTTCGGCCTGATAGGTAAGCGGATTAAGCCTAAGATCGGTCACGGTGCCCACCTTTACGCCGGCAAGGCGGACATCCGTGCCAACCGATATGCCTTCGACCGAGCGGAAACTGGCGGTCAGCGCATAGTTACCGGCACCCGTGGTGTTGATGCCAGTCGACTGGGCCACAAAAAAGAAAAACCCGGCGGCCACGATCAGGACAATCGCGCCGATAACGGTTTCAGTGGTGTTTTGTGCCATGGAAGACCTTGTGACTAAAGCTACTTTGGCTGCCAAGCTTCATAATCGTGACGGCCGACCGGACCACCCGGTGCGCGCAAAGAGCCCGCAGGCGCGTAGGCGTCGTTCGTACCGGTCAGATTGACCAGATGCGGTTGTTCCCAATCCTTATGCGCAAGCGGCGCGTCGTCCGGCGTATCGCCGTAGGTGTGGTGCAACCAGCCGTGCCACTGTGCCGTGACTTTGCTGGCCTCGGCGTCACCGGCAAAAATCACCCAACGGCGTGCGCCGTTTTTGGTTTGGTAGTAACGGTTTCCGGACGCGTCCTGGCCAACCAAACGGCCTTTGCGCCACGTATAAAGCTGGGTGCCAATCGTTTGGCTGCCCCACCACGTGAATATTCGTTTAAGTAGATTGAACATTGAATTTCCGCGCGCGCGCTTTTTAGGACGCCGTTGCGCTTTCCTTGTCGCTATCGCCGTAGATCATCAGTGGCGCACTGTCCGCTGACACCGCTTCGTCGTTTACGACGACCTCTTGCACGTCATCAAGACCCGGCAGATCGAACATGGTATCCAGCAAGATATCCTCCATGATCGAACGCAACCCCCGCGCACCCGTTTTGCGGGCGATTGCGCGTTTGGCGATGGCTTTCAGGCTGTCGTCGGTGAACGTCAATTGCACGTCTTCAAGGTCGAACAATTGCTGATATTGTTTGACCAACGCGTTTTTGGGTTCCGACAGGATGGTGACAAGCGCCTCTTCGTCCAGATCGGTCAACGTGGCAATTACAGGAAGACGACCAACAAATTCGGGGATAAGCCCGAATTTCAACAGATCTTCGGGTTCCAGATCGGGCAGCAATTCGCCCACTGTGCGCGATTCGTCGTCCTTGACATCGGCGCCAAAGCCAATGCCCGAGCCCTTGCCGCGCATGGAAATGATTTTTTCCAAACCGGCGAACGCGCCGCCACAGATAAACAGAATGTTGGTGGTGTCTACCTGCAGGAATTCCTGCTGTGGGTGTTTACGGCCACCTTGTGGCGGCACCGAGGCCACGGTGCCTTCCATGATCTTCAACAGCGCCTGCTGCACGCCTTCGCCCGATACATCGCGGGTGATCGACGGATTGTCAGACTTGCGGGTGATTTTATCGACTTCGTCAATATAGACGATGCCGCGCTGAGCGCGCTCGACGTTGTACTCGGACGCCTGAAGCAGTTTCAGAATGATGTTTTCAACGTCCTCGCCCACGTAACCGGCTTCGGTCAGCGTGGTGGCATCCGCCATGGTGAAGGGCACGTCCAGAATCCGCGCCAACGTCTGCGCCAGCAGGGTCTTGCCGCAACCCGTGGGGCCGATCAGCATGATATTGGACTTGGCCAGCTCGATCTCGGAAATTGTCGCCGCGTGATTGAGACGTTTGTAGTGGTTGTGCACCGCCACCGACAAAACACGTTTGGCGTTTGCCTGACCAATAACGTAATCATCCAGAACTTTGCAGATATCGCGCGGGGTCGGCACCCCTTCGGACGATTTGACCATCGATGTTTTGGTCTCTTCGCGGATGATATCCATGCACAATTCGACGCATTCGTCACAAATAAATACGGTTGGTCCGGCAATCAGCTTGCGCACCTCGTGCTGGCTTTTGCCGCAGAATGAGCAATAAAGCGTGTTCTTTGAATCGCCACTGCTTGAATTCGCCATGATCTTTCAGCCTTGCAATTTACGGGATTGCCACCTGTAAGCCCGTGTCTTCACGATCGTTTCCCACAGAGTATGGCAGAACCAAAAGGGGTACAATTCATTTTAACGTCAAAATGTGCAGTTCCTCAAAACTGCAGATAATCGGCACCAGTCAGCTGTCGGCCTCGTCACCGGCGGATCTTTGCGCGACGATTTCGTCGATCAGGCCCCAGTCTTTGGCCTCTTCAGCGGTCATAAAATTATCGCGATCCAGCGCGGCTTCAACTTTTTTCAGGCTTTGGCCGGTATGTTTGACGTAAATTTTATTCAGGCGGTCTTTGAGTTCGATCACCTCTTTGGCGTGAATGGCGATATCGGAGGCCTGCCCTTGAAATCCCCCCGAAGGCTGATGCACCATCAGGCGGCTGTTGGGCAATGTAAAACGCATACCTTTTTCCCCGGCCGTCATCAAAAGTGATCCCATCGACGCCGCCTGCCCGATGCAAACGGTAGACACTTTCGGCCGGATATATTGCATGGTGTCATAAATCGACAGACCCGACGACACCACGCCGCCCGGCGAATTTACGTACATCGAAATGTCTTTGTTGGGGTTTTCGGCCTCCAGGAACAAAAGCTGGGCCACGATCACGGTCGCCATCTCGTCATGAACCGGACCGGACACAAACACGATTCTTTCCTTCAACAGGCGGGAAAAAATATCGTACCGCAATGTCCCGCGCGCGTCTCTTTCTTCGACCGTCGGAATGATAAAATTGGTAAATTGTGAAATCGGGTCTCTCATGGGGCTGCCTCGCGTTCTACTCTGGCCATTGTTACCGCCAGTTTCCTACCAGAGTCTTAGTATCGCGCACGCAGAGGTACAAGGGGCGGCAAGTCGAAATAACCAACGACGTTTGACTTTTGGTAAGTTAACGCTTACCGTAAGTTATGACTTACAATACTACAATTGTGGCGCTGGCCGACCCACGCCGCCGCGCCATTTTTGAATCTTTGCGCCACGGACCCAGGTCGGTAGGGGTTATCGCCGGTGATCAACCCGTGTCACGCCCGGCGGTATCCCAACATCTGCAGGTTTTGTACAACGCGGGTCTGGTGACGGTACGGCGCGATGGCACCAAAAGACTGTATCAAATTCATGCGGACGGGCTCAATGATCTGCGCGTCTATATCGAAAGTTTCTGGCACGATGCGCTGGACGCATTTTCAGATTATGTTGTTGAAAAGGATAAGTAAAATGCCTGAACCTGTCGTAAAATCCATTACCGTACCCTGCGCACCTGCACGCGCTTATGCGTTATTCACCACCGAAATCGCCAGCTGGTGGCCGCTTGATAAAAATTCGGTGTCCGCCATGTCGGGCAAGGTCGCGCAGAACATTGTCGTGGACGTGCGTGAGGGCGGCGAGATTTGGGAAATCGATTTTGAAGGCACGCAGGTTTTGTGGGGAAGCTTTGCCAAATTGTCGCCGGGCCAACACCTGCGGATCAACTGGCATATCGGTACGTCGCCCGATCAGGCCACGACGGTAGACGTGGCGTTCTTGCCGGCGGGGCGCGGTACCAAGGTCGTTTTGACCCATTCAGGGTGGGAGGTTCTGGGACACCGGGGCGAAGAAATGCGCAAAAACTATGACAGCGGCTGGGTTTATGTATTTGAGGACAGATTTGCAGCGGCCTGCCGTACGTGAACATGCAAAGGCACGTTTTATCGAGCGATCAGTCTATGCCAGCGCGCAGTCACTGGTCACCTTAACAGGGCGCCGCGACGGGCGCCCCAAATTGTCTGGTTTCAACTGTTTTTCAGTCTTCGTCGCTTAGCGCATCAACAGCCTTTTGCAGCTGCGCCTTGGTAACCGACTTGTCGGTCACGTCCGACAATTCCAGTATGTAATCGACGACTTTGTCCTCAAAAATCGGCGCACGCAACCCTTGTAGCGCCTGCTCGTTCTTTTGAATGAAATCGAAATACTGTTGTTCCTGACCCGGATATTGGCGCGCCTGTGCCATGACGGCCTGCTGCATTTCCTGCTCGGATACCGTGATTTCGCGCTTGCCGCCCAGTTCGGCCAGAAACAACCCCAGACGTACACGGCGATTAGCCAGCGCGTTGTGTTCGTCTGTTGTTTCGATTTCGGGATGGTCGTGCCCCTCGACGTCGGGGTTTTCATCGTGCCACAGTTGATGGGCGATCTGGTCGGCCTCGGCTTGCAGCATCGAAGGCGGCAGGTCAAATTTAACAAGTTTGTCCAGCGAATCCATCAGCTTGCGCTTGAGAATCGAACGCGCAGCACCTCCATACTCTGAAGCCAGCCGTTCGGATACCTGCGTTTTCAGGGCTTTCAGATCCTCGGCACCAAACTGTGTGGCCAACGCGTCGTTGATCTCGGCGGGCTGGGGTTCCCTGACGGCGTTCACGGTGCATTTGAACAGCGCCTCTTTGCCGGCCAGATTTTCGGCGGTGTAATCGTCGGGAAAGGTCACTTTGACGTCGACATTGTCGCCGGCTTTGGTGCCGACCAGCTGTTCCTCAAAACCGGGAATGAACGAATTTGATCCCAGTTCAAGCGGATAATCATCGGCAGCGCCACCTTCAAAATCCACGCCGTCAACGGAACCGGAAAAATTGATCACAACTTGATCGCCATTTTTGGCTTTGGCCCCTTTTTTGCGGTCCTCAAAATTCTTGGCCGAATTCGCCAGTGACTCGAGCGCCTCGTCAACGGCTTTGTCTTCGACCTTGGCGACCAGACGTTCCAGTTTAACCTGTTTGAAATCGACTTCGGGCACGTCGGGCAGACGTTCGTATGTCATGGCGACCATGACATCGTCGCCTTCTTTCCAATCTTCGTTGGTCATCTGAATGTCGGGCTGCTGCGCCGGACGGTCGCCGCAATCTTCAAAATGCTTGCTGACCGCGCTATCGACGGTTTCCTGCATCGCTTCGCCCAGAACGCGCGGGCCGAACTGTTTCTTCATCATCGCCATCGGGACTTTGCCTTTGCGAAAGCCCTTCATTTCAAGCGTCGGCTGCGCCTCAACCAGCTTGGCGTTGACCTTGTCGTCCAGCTCTTTGGCGGTGATAACAATGTCGTAAGCCCGTTTCAGCCCTTCGTTCAAGGTCTCGGTGACTTGCATGTCTTTGTTCCTTTTACCCGTTCTGCCTGGCCGTTCTGCCTAGCCGCTCTGATGGTGCGGGCGGAGGGACTTGAACCCCCACGCCTTGCGGCACTAGAACCTAAATCTAGCGTGTCTACCAATTTCACCACGCCCGCGAAAACCAAAGCGGCGACCGCATGGCCGCCTCAAATTCCGCGCCCTTCTAGCAGAGGTTTTTAAGCGGTGTCCATGGGGCAAAACGGGATTTTGATATGTTTCGGCGGCCCGTTTCAAACCCCCAATTGGCGGAACACTTTGGGCAACTCTTCAGGCAAATCCTCGGCAATCAGACCGGGGCCAAAGGACCGCGCACATTCCACATGCAACCACGCCGCGGTTTCTGCCGCAGTTTTCGCCGAAAAACCCCGCGCCAGCAGCCCGGTGATAAATCCTGCCAGCACATCGCCGGAGCCTGCCGTGGCCAGCCACGGTGCGGACCGTTCATAATGCGCTGAATTGATCGCACAGTACCCGTCTGGTGCCGCAATCACCGTATCCGCCCCCTTGAACAGTACAACACACCCCGCCCGCGCCGCCGCCTCACGCGTGGCATCCACCTTGGAATAGGCCGGCCCCTTTGTTGGCACCTCCGCCAGCTTGGCCGCTATATCCGGAAATAACCGCTTAAATTCACCCGCGTGCGGCGTGATCACCACACCGTCATGCAACAGCCCAAACAACGCCCTTTCATTGTTCTCAAAAATACTCAATCCATCCGCATCCAACACGCAGGGAAGACCCGATTTCAGCGCCACCGCCACCGTATCCTTGGTGCCATCATTCAACCCCAACCCCGGCCCCAGACAAAGGGCGTTGATCTTTTCGCTGTCCAGCAACCCCGCCAGCGCGTCTGCTCTGTCAACCACCCGCACCATAACCGCATTCAACTGCGCCGCGTTTTCACCCAGCGCATCCGCCGGACACCCCACCGTCACCAGCCCCGCCCCAATCCGCAAAGCCCCCCGCGCCGCCAGTCGCGCCGCGCCACCGCGGCCGGGTGGCCCTGCAAGGATATGAGCGTGGCCGTGGTCGTATTTGTGCCGCGGATGGCCCGGAAATAGCTGGCTCTCTTCATTGACAAGAAAATCTGGCCTTTCTGATTGAACGCAAACGAATTGACCTAGGCCTCTTCTACTTTCTAAACCACTATTTTTGACAAGTGCTTGTGTCGCAGTCATCTGGTTGATACCAAGATCAATTAATCGGACTACACCACAATGTTCAGGACCAACCCCCAAACGATGAACTAATTTTTCGGATTGGAATGTGACAGTTAAATCAGCTTTAAATGCACGTTTGCCGATCACTTTTCCACTATCGCTATCCAACCCGGAAGGCGTGTCAATGGCAACCATAAAGTTGCCGTGAAATGCCATGTTATAATCTGATCTTTCTTCTGCAAGTGCCGCAGTTTCCAAAGAAAGTGGTCGTGATAGTCCAAACCCAAATAAGGCATCAATGACCAAATCAACTGACTGAAAGTTGACTGCATTTTCCATTGGATCGCAGTTCCACTTTGAAACCTCCCCCATCTTGCGCCACCGCCGACAATTCTCCGCCGCATCGACCGGCAGCTTCGCCTCATCGCCATACAGAAATACCTCCACCTCCCAGCCACGCTCTTTCAGCAACCGTGCCACCACAAACCCGTCACCGCCGTTGTTCCCCGGCCCGCACAGCACAACGGCCTTCCATGCCTTTTCATCTTTGCCTAAATCCTCCGGGGAGCGCGAGGGGCTGGCCCCTCGCCCTTCAAGCTCTGGCCATTCCTCAAATATCGCCTCGACCACACCGGCCCCGGCGCGCTCCATCAGCTCCAGCCCCGTCACCTCACCACTCTCAATTGCGGCTTGTTCAATGGCGCGCATTTGGGCGGCGGTCAGCAGTTCGGTCATAGGAATTTTTTCATTTCGATTATTTGAAAGACATATTGCCTAAAAATTAGGCGATACGATTTCAGCTACCCTAGCCTACCGGCGCAGGCAGTCAAAGCCAATTGCACGCACGTGCACGACGTGGTTTGACGCGGGCGAAAGATCTAACAAAGGAATCGGTGCCATGAAAAAAATCGAAGCCATCATCAAACCGTTCAAGCTTGACGAGGTCAAAGACGCGCTGCAGGAAGTCGGCATTCAGGGGCTTTCGGTGATAGAGGTCAAAGGCTTTGGCCGCCAGAAAGGCCATACCGAATTATATCGCGGTGCCGAATACGTTGTTGATTTTCTACCCAAAGTGAAAATCGAAATCGTTCTGGCGGACGAGCAGGTCGAGACCGCGATCGAGGCCATAATCGACGCAGCCAAAACCGGTAAAATCGGCGATGGCAAAATATTTGTTTCGACCATCGAACAGGCTGTCCGCATCCGCACCGGTGAAACCAGCGACGAAGCGCTTTAGCAAATCAAGACCATTAAAAACACGAGGAACAGACAATGAGCGACATCAAAACCGTGCTCAAAATGATCAAAGACGAAGACGTCGCTTATGTGGATGTGCGCTTTACCGACCCGCGCGGAAAATTGCAGCACGTCACCATTATTGCCAGTGAGGTCGACGAGGATTTTCTGGAAGACGGATTCATGTTTGACGGATCTTCGATTGCCGGCTGGAAATCAATCGAGCAATCGGACATGAAACTGATGATGGACCTGTCAAGCGCCTATCTCGATCCGTTTTATGCAGAGAAAACCCTGTGTATCCATTGCTCGGTCGTCGAGCCCGACACCGGCGAAGCCTACGAACGCGACCCGCGTGGCACGGCTGAAAAGGCCGAGGCCTATCTGATTTCGTCGGGTATTGGTGATGTGTCCTATTTCGGTCCCGAAGCCGAGTTTTTCCTGTTCGACGATGTGCGTTTTTCCAACACCATGAACAAAGTATCCTACGAGGTCGATGCCATCGACGCTGCGTGGAACACCGACGCGGAATACGAAATGGGCAACATGGGGCATCGTCCCGGCGTCAAGGGCGGCTATTTTCCGGTCAACCCCACCGACGCCTCGCAGGACCTGCGTTCGGAAATGTTGTCGACCATGAAAAGCATCGGCATGAATGTCGATAAACACCACCACGAAGTCGGGTCGTGCCAGCACGAGCTGGGCCTGATATTCGGCAGCCTGACCAAACAGGCGGACGAATTGCAAAAATACAAATACGTCGTGCACAACGTGGCACACGCCTACGGAAAAACCGCGACGTTCATGCCCAAACCCATCGCCGGGGACAACGGCACGGGTATGCATGTCAACATGTCGATCTGGAAAAACGGCAAGCCGCTGTTCGCAGGCGACCGTTACGCGGATTTGTCTCAGGAGGCGCTTTATTTCATCGGCGGCATCCTGAAACATGCCAAAGCGCTGAACGCGTTCACCAATCCGGCGACCAACAGCTACAAACGCCTGATCCCGGGCTTTGAGGCACCGGTGCTGCGGGCCTATTCGGCGCGCAACCGTTCCGGCTGCGTGCGTATTCCATGGGCCGAAAGCCCCAAGGCAAAACGCGTCGAAGCGCGCTTCCCCGACCCTGCCGCCAATCCGTACCTGTGTTTTGCGGCGCTGTTGATGGCCGGTCTTGACGGTATTCAGAATAAGATCGACCCCGGCGAGGCCAACGACAAAGACCTTTATGACCTGCCTCCCGAAGAGCTGGCGGGCATTCCGACGGTCTGCGGATCGTTGCGTGAAGCGATTGACGCGCTGCAGGCCGACATGGACTTTCTGCTGGCCGGTGATGTGTTCACCAAAAGCCAGATCGAAGGCTACATCGGGTTGAAACGCGAAGAGGTCGAGACCTTCGAGCACACGCCGCATCCGGTCGAGTTTGGAATGTACTATAGCTGCTGATCCGGGCGAAACCGACAAACAAAGGGCCCCAAATCCGGGGCCCTTTTTTGTGGGTATGACCGGCGTTTTACGCCATGCGTTCGATCAGTTTGATCCCCGCTACGGCGCCCATTATGATCGACAACAGCGCCAGAAACGACCCTACGGCCAAGGTTGACACACCGGTCAGGCCCTGACCGACGGTACAGCCAAACGCCAATACGCCACCAATCCCCATCAGCGCCGCGCCACCCATATTGCGGATGGAATCGCTTTTGTCGGCAAAGGTCGTCAAGTGCAGACGTCCGCGCGACAGCCCGCCAAGAAAACCGCCAAGCAACGCGCCCGCAAGCGTGACCACGCCAAACGGAATGGCGCTATAGGCAGTAAAGCGCATGAGATAATCCATGGTGTCGCCAGTCGGCCGCACGTAGGTAAGCGACGCCAGAGCCACAGGTACATCGGCGAAATCGTCCTGCGCCAGACCGGTCAACGTCCAACCGGTGACGACGGCCAGACCAATTACCAGACCGGCAGTGACATCTTTGCCGGATCGCAAAAAGCTGCGGTCCTTGAATACGTAATACGCCAGACCTGCTGTGATCACTGCTACGGAAATCCAACCTGCGGTTTCGACGCTTAGTCCGGTGAACAGGGCCAACAGATCGCCGACCCTTTGGGTGGCGGCACCGCTTTCACCCAGATCAATGGCTGACGGTCCAAATAGTCCCACACGCATCGGCCCCAAAAGACCGCCAATTGTCATAAACGCAAACATACCCGTGATCATCAGTACGACCATCGAGCGCAGGTCACCCGCACCGGCGCGTACCAGATTGCGGCTAATGCAGCCGCCGGAAAACACCATGCCAAACCCAAACAACAGACCACCCGCAATATTGGCAAGCCAGTTCAGATTGGGTGTCAGGTACATCGAGTCCGCCACATCGGTGATCCCCGCCAGCTTCAACACGACAACGCCGATAATGCCTACCAGTATGGCCAGCATCCACGCCCGAAAGCGGTGAAAATTGCCAAACGACAGAATATCCGAAATCGACCCCATGGTGCAAAAATTGGTTCTGTAAACGGTAAAGCCAAAAATGACGCCTATCAGCAGACCGCCCCAGCCCACATAAAAAGACGGCGACGCTGTGACTATTTCTTTCAAACTGTCGATCATTGGTTTCTTTCCCCTGACAGGCCTAACGGGTTTCGCGTGCCCTTGTGATGTTTGGCCTCAACCCGCGCCGGCGCGACCTGCTACCCGTTCATAATCATGAATTAACATATTCTGTTATGTTTAATATAGGAAAAATGCCGCAGGCAGTGCGCGCACAACAAGTTGAACGCGCGCAAAAGCGCGAATCGGTTGCCTTTATTTTTTACCGGCGCAGAAAATCGCGTATAAAGTCTGCAAAAGTTGCTCGGCCTCTGAACTGGCGATCGAATAATAAATGGATTGCGCCTCACGGCGTGTCGTGACCAGTTTCTCGCCGCGCAACAGCGCCAGTTGCTGGCTAAGGGCAGATTGGTTCATTTCAACATGTTCCTGCAGCTGCTGAACTGACTTCTCGCCTTCCAGCAAATAGCACAAAATCAACAGCCTGGACTGATTTGCCATGACGCGCAGCAGATTACTGGCCGCATCGGCGTTGTCCTTGAGCTCGGCAATATCCATATTCATGTCCATGGGACCACACCTGTTCAAAACGGCTTTATCCGTTTAAGTCCTTATTTTGTTCGCCGTGACCAATACAAGTATATTGTCACAATACCCGGAGCAATGTCGCGCGAGCTTGACATTTTGGCCGATTCTATATTTATACATTCTAATAAACTAAACAACCACACATCAACCACTCTGGGAGCGACGAACATGCTTGATACAGTAACCGAAGGTGATCTGAAAAATGCCAAGAGCATGTCGATCATCGTCACCAAGGGCACGCTTGACTGGGCTTACCCGCCATTTATCCTCGGCACGACTGCCGCCGCAATGGATTTCAAAGTCACAATGTTTTTCACTTTTTACGGTCTGCCGCTGCTGCTGAAAAAGCTCGACCTGAAAATGAGCACGCTTGGCAACCCCGCCATGAAAATGCCCATGGCAGGCATGCATATGGCGATGCCAAATATGATGTCCATGATCCCCGGTGTAGACCGCGCGTGTTCAACCATGATGAATAATCTGTTCAAGAAAAAGGGCGTTGCTTCGATCGAAGATTTGCGCGAAGCCGCCGTTGAAACCGATGTCCGTATGATTGCCTGTCAGATGACCATGGATCTGTTTGAATATTCCACAGACGACATGATCGAGGGCGTCGAGCTGGGCGGTGCGGCAACTTATATGGAAGTCGCCGCCGAATCCGACATCAACCTGTTTATCTGATCATCGAACCACAACTTTGAAGGAATAAGAAAACTATGTCTGCACATGTACTGAATGCCGAAGGTCTCAACTGCCCTCTGCCGATTTTGAAAGCCAAAAAAGCGTTGAAAAGCGTCCCACAGGGCGAAATTCTGCAAATCCGCGCCACCGATCCGGGGTCGGTTGCCGATTTTGCCGCGTTCTGCAACCAGACCGGCAACGAACTGGTCAGTTCGGGCTCCGAAGGCGACGTCTATACGTTTGATATCAAGCGCGCCTAAAATTGCTGATTAACGGGCGATCCTGATCGTCTGATTGGAAAACCCGCTGACCTTGTGGTTGGCGGGTTTTTTGTTGAAATGTTGCGCGATTAATCTGATTCACGAACCGCCAGAGTTCGTTTTGGAACGCGCAAAATCGACGAATTTGCTAACCCACGGGTTAGCCTCGCTATGGCGTAAATGACAAAATCCGGCAACCAGATTATGCGCCACGACCCCGTCTTCCTGCCCGTCCGTGCCGTGACCGCGAAGAATTTTTCGCGCAAACGTGACGTCGTCTGAAAGCCCGTCAATCCGCGCGTAATGGAATTCATGCGCCGCAGTATCCGTGGATTCTGCGTCCCAAGGATGGGTCGCCTGGGTGGCATAACGTGCATAGCCACGCCCCTGCGGACGTGAACACATCACAGCATCGCCGGATATGACGCCAACCATGGCATGGCTTTGCCCGTGCCACACGAGATTATCGCACAAATACATCAGCCCGCCGCATTCGGCATAGGTGGGCAAGCCGTTTTCTATAGCGGCTTTCACATTGGCGCGCATCACTGCATTGGCCGCCAGTGCCCCGGCTTGCGTTTCTGGAAATCCGCCACCGATGAACAGCCCGTCAAGTGCAGGTAACGTTGTGTCGTGGATCAGATCAATGTCGATCAGATCGGCACCGTTGGCGGCAAAAGCCTCCAGATCGTCGTCGTAGTAAAATCCAAATGCCGTGTCGCGCGCCAACCCAATGCGCAAACGGCGCCCGGTGGCGGCGGTTGCCGCCGGTTCTGCTTTGGGCAATTGCGGCGCTGTTGCAGCAATATCTGTCAACCGGTCCAGATCCACCGCCCCGCCAACGATGCGCCCGAAATTGCCAATCATCGCCGACAGCTCACCGGTTTCAGCAGGCGTGGTCAGCCCCAGATGACGCTCTCCGATATCAAGCTCGCGGGTCTTGCCAATGGCACCGACCACAGGAATATCGGTATAGGTTTCAACCGCCGCGCGCAGCTTGCCCTCGTGGCGTGCGCCACCGGTTTTATTGAGAATGACACCAGCAATGTTTACATCCTTGTCAAACGCGCGGTAGCCCAGCAAAAGCGGCGCAATCCCCCGCGTGGTGCCAGTGGTGTCAACCACCAGAATAACCGGCGCGCGCAATAGTTTGGCCATGGCGGCGTTGCTGTCGGTGCCACTTGGATCGACGCCGTCAAACAGACCTTTGTTGGCCTCGATCAACGCCAGCGATCCACCGGATTTGCGAACAAAAAGATCGCGTATTTCCCGATCATTCATGGTGTTGTAATCAAGGTTATAGCAGGCACGGCGCGACGCGGCGCGCAGCCACATCGGGTCGATATAGTCGGGGCCTTTTTTGAAGGTCTGCACGGACTTTTTGCGTGCGTGCAACGCGGCAGCCAATCCTGTCGACACAACCGTTTTGCCGGATGATTTATGCGCCGCTGCGATCATAAACCGGGGCATGGCGCCTACACCTTTACGGGCAGGTAGGCCTTGTCGCGCGCATGCCACAGCTTGTCCGCCAATATCTGGGCACTGTCGGTGCAATCAGCTTTTCCCATGGTCCTAAGCGTCACGGCCAATGTTCCGGTGACAGATTTGGTCGCGTACGCGCTTTCGGATTCGCCCCGCCAAACCTTGATAAGACTGCCAACATCCATTTCCAAATCAGCAGATTGGTGCGGTTCCGGTAGCAAGGGGCCCCATGTTTCGGTGGTCGACGGGCAATCACCAAGGCCGGTTGTTACGACTGTCGGCTTGTTTGGACGACGCTCTATTTCTCCGCCTTCTCCGCGAAATACTGCCATTTTCTCTTGGCCCATGATCCGGGCGGCACCTGCGTGAATGTCCATGAAACCGCGGTGGAAAATTCCTTGCATCATGACCGGTG
>CAZPQL010000020.1:0-43739 GCA_964588725.1 uncultured Rhodobacterales bacterium | reverse complement strand
CTTGAAACCAACAACATGCCGATCATGACGACATTGCAGCACTGGGACCACGCGTTTCAGTCACCGTTCAAATCCGAGATTTATTTCATCGACACAACACGGTTTCAGGACCTGAAATGGGGCACTAAAAACCCGATTATGTGCCGCGATCCCGAATTTGGCCCGGTGCGGCTGCGGGCTTTTGGCACCTATACCATGCGCGTGACCGATCCGGCGGTTTTCATGCGCGAAATCGTCGGCACAGACGGCGAGTTCACCATGGACGAGATCAGCTTTCAGATCCGCAACATCATTGTCAGCCAGTTTTCGGCCGCGCTGGCAGGTTCCGGTATTCCGGTGCTCGATATGGCGGCTAATACGCTTGATCTTGGCAAAATGCTCGCGGCTAATATCGCGCCCGAACTGGCGCAGTTCGGGCTGGAAATTCCGGCGCTTTACATCGAAAACATTTCGCTGCCGCCCGCTGTCGAAGCGGTTCTGGACAAGCGCACCTCGGTCGGATTGGCCGGTGATCTGGGCAAATACACGGCGTTTTCCGCCGCCGAAGCCCTGGGCGTTGCCGCCGCCAATCCCGGTGGTGGCGCGGGGGCCGGTATGGGCATGGGCATGGGCATGGCCATGGCACACACAATGGCCGGCGGGATGCAGGGCGGCCCGTGGGGGGCGCAGCAACCCGCGCCGACACCCGCAGCGGCGGCACCACCTCCTCCACCACCTCCACCGGTGGAAAAGCTTTGGCACGTGGCGGCAGACGGCGCGACGTCGGGGCCGTTTTCGCGCGCCTCATTAGGCCGGATGGTGGCCGACAAAACGCTGGCGCGTGACACGCTGGTGTGGACGGCGGGGCAAGATGGCTGGACCAAGGCCGGCGAAATCCCCGATTTGGCGACATTGTTCACGGTCATGCCGCCACCACTGCCGGGCAGCTGAGGTGGCCGATGCTCTTGAGGAGATAGAATTTCCCTGCAGCAGCTGTGGGTCCGACCTGCGCTACGAGCCGGGAAAAGATTCGCTGACGTGCGAACACTGTGGCACCGAAAATGCGTTGGAAAAACCTGATGACGGTCAGGGCTCAGGCATCGACGAGCTTGATTTCCAATCGGCGCTGAACGCGCAGTTGCCCGAGGCCCAGGAGGCCGAAGTCCGCACCCTGAGTTGCGACAGCTGCGGGGCACGTATCGAATTTGACCCCGACCTGCACGCGTCGGAATGCCCGTTTTGCGCCTCCCCCGTTGTCACCGACACCGGGCCGCAGCGCCAGATCAAACCCGCGGCGCTTTTGCCGTTCGTAAAATCGGAAAAAGAAGCCCGCGCCGCCATGACCAAATGGCTGGGTAAATTGTGGTTCGCACCCTCGGGCCTGCAGGAATACGCCCGCAAGGGCCGCGCCATGCAGGGCATCTATGTGCCGTTCTGGACTTATGATGCTGACACCAAAAGTCACTATCGCGGCCAGCGCGGCACTTATTACTACGTGACACGCAGCGTTCAGGTGGAAGTCGACGGTAAAATGCAGACCGAGCAGCGTGAAGAACGCAAAACCCGCTGGCACCGCGTTTCGGGGCGCGTGGCGCGGGCTTTTGACGACGTGCTTGTGTTGGGTTCAAAATCTTTACCCAGATCACACACCGACGCGTTGGCCCCGTGGGAGCTGGGTCAACTGGAAACCTATGATCCCGCCTATCTGGCAGGATTTCGCGCCGAAAGTTATACCGTCGATCTGCCTGAAGGCTATACCGAAGCGGTCAACGTCATGAACAACCGCATTGAACAGGATGTGCTGGACGACATCGGCGGCGACGAGCAACACGTCGATCACGTGGACACAGATATTTCGGATGTGACCTTCAAACATATTCTGCTGCCGGTCTGGCTGGCGGCGTACCGGTTCAAGAACAAATCCTATCAGTTCGTGGTCAACGGTCAGAACGGCAAAGTACGTGGCGAACGCCCGTATTCCAAAGGCAAGATCGCGCTCACCGTTCTGGGCGGTGTGATAATCATCGCGGCTTTAGTGTTTTTTCTGGGTGGCGAGGGTTGATCAGCGCTCAAACGCGCGCGCTTTGACAAATCCCTGCATCAACGTGTCAAAATTCTCCGGGCGCGCGTAAGGGTAAGTTGCGCGCACGTATTCGGCGTCGAAATCCGGCTGAATTTGCACCAGACGATCAAGCGCCTTTTGCGCCGCAGAGATTTCATCAAAATACCCAAACGTGGCAACGCATCGTTGCAACCCGCGAGAATAATCCCGCGCAATCGGCAGCAATTTATGCGCGGCGTCAAGCGCACGCTCACGGTTCCCGACAAACATTTCGCATGTGGTGATATCGCCAAGCGCTGCGGCCCTGCCACCGTGATTTGGATTGAGCCTGAAAATCAGGTTCAGATGTTCGAGTGCCTCCTGAGGGCGCCCGATCCATTCAAGCCCGCAACCGTACCCATGGCGGGCCAGCGCCGAAGATGGATTCAGCCGCACGGCCTCGGATCCGTGAAATTCCCCGGCGTGATAATCCAACAGTTCAAAAATATGCGTCAGACCCAAATAGGCATGCGCTTCCCAATTGTACGGATCAAGGTCAAGCGCCCGGCGTGAAAAATCGATGGACGCGCCAAACGTTTCCGACCGGTCCCCCCACCACCCCAGCAGACCCGCTCGAAAATTGATGCGGCCCAGTCGCGCCAGCGCCGGTGCAAATTCGGGGTCCTGTGCCAGCGTTTTCTCCATCAGCCTGGCTTGCTGTAAATTGCTTTCCGGCGATCCGTAGCCTTCGCCGCCTTTGCGGTCGATATCATCCGCCTGCGCCATTGCCTGCCACGGGCCGATTGAATCGGGTCGCAGGCGCGAAATGCGCGTGGCCTCGGCATGGGATATCTGCGGTTCGATCTGGGCGACAATGGCGCGACTGACGTCTTCCTGAAACTTGAAGATATCGTCCAGAACACCATCAAACCGGTTAGACCACAGTGACCTGCCGGTGTCGATTTCAGTCAGACCAACCGAAATGCTGACGCGTTCGTCCAGACATCTTACTGAGCCCGTCACCGCGTAAGCCGCCTGCACTTGCCGGGCCACTGACCGCAGATCGGCGTCTTTCGCGGATATCCAGCCTATGGCTTCGGGGCCGATTACCGGAAACCAGCGCCAATAGCTAAGCGTGGTGCGCAGGTCGTCGGCCAGTCCCATGGCGATCATCTGGTCGTTGCGGCCTGTTGAAAGCGTGTCAAAAGCAAACAAAAGCACCGATGGCCGCGCAAAGAACTGCGACGTGGACAACGTTGATTGTCCGGCGTCTGACGGGTTGTTCGCAAGGCGCATTGCGCGCAACCAGTCCTCGAAACTCTCGCCCGGCAGATCAAATCCTTTCAGAAACTCGTCCTCGCCCGGCGCTTCGGTTTCGACACGGGTCGCATCAAGCCACACTTTCTGCCGATCCGCTTGCATCAATTCAACGGGCAGGCTTTTGCGCAAAATCGATAACTCCTGGCGCAACGAGGCGCGCGCCTGTTCCTCGCCGCGATCCCCCCAAAGAAGATCAGCCAGCGACCCGCGTTCTGCGCACATGCCCTGTTGTTGGGACAAATAGGCCAGTAACGCCTGACCACGGCGCGACAGTCCCGCGATATCTGTACCGGTCTGATCCGTGGCGCCAAACGCGCCGGATGTTCGCAAAATCAATCTGCCTGTTGCGCCCGGGGCATTCATTTTCTGTCCAGAGGATAGGTTTTTATGCTGATCGCATTACTTTTTACGCAATTATTACGCTGTGCAAGCGAATTTTACGCGCGTTTTCACGCTGGAATTGCGGGTGCGTGCGACTGTGGCCCTATCAAAAACCGCAACCAAGCAAAGGATAACGCCATGACCATCGCTTTCAAATCAACCCGGACACAGTCACCTCGTCCTACATTTCTGCTGCGCCTGTTGAAATGGCTTGCCGCGCATGACAATGCCTATCGCCAAAACTGCAAACTGCGGGAATTGCCGGTGTCGCGCCTCGCTGATATGGGTATGACAAGGCACGACGCCAACACGGCGTTTTATCGGCGGACCGCCAACAGACCCGCCGACTGCGCGCCCATCACTATCCGGATGTCGCGCCCCGGATTAAAATCATAATTTCGTCTTCGATTGTCAGGATATCCCCCAGTACAGTCGCATCGGGTTGTCAACCAACAGCGCCTTTTGGTGCGTGGCCGTCGCGGCGATCTTCGGGATCATGTCAACCAGCTGCCCGTCATCGGGCATGTGTGATTTCATGTTGGGATGCGGCCAGTCGGTGCCCCAAAGCACGCGGTCGGGAAAGCGGTCCACCAACGTGCGGGCGAAGGGGATGACGTCGTCGTATGGCGGCCCTGTCAGGGTCAGACGCTCGGGACAGGTGACCTTGGTCCAGAATTTGTCGTCCTCCATCAGGCTGATAAATCGCTTGAAATCAGGATGATCCACGCCTTTGGCCACGTCAGGGCGGCCCATGTGATCGATGACCACATCGGTGGGCAGTTGCTGCAGAAACGGGATCAGACCCTGCAAGTCGGGGGCCTCAAAATAGACCACGATATGCCAGCCCAGTCGGGCAATGCGTTCTGCGATACCCAAGAAAACCTCTTGAGGAGTGGCGTCCACCAGACGACTGACAAAGTTGAACCGTACAGCCCGCACGCCCGCAGCGTTCATCGCCGCCAGTTCGCCGTCGCTCACGTCCGGCCCGACCACGGCCACGCCGCGCGCCAGTTTGCCTGCGCTGTTCAACGCGTCTACCAAAGCGTCGTTGTTGCGTCCGTGGCACGAAGCCTGCACGATCACGTTGCGCGCAAATCCCAGATGATCGCGCAGCGCAAACAGTTGGTCTTTGCCCGCGTCGCACGGGGTATATTTTCGCGCTTGGGCAAACGGGAATTGATCCGACGGGCCAAACACATGGCAATGGGCGTCAACCGCGCCTGGCGGCACTTTGAAATCGGGGGATTTCGGGTTGGGATGGAACCGTACCCAATCGGAGTCCGCGACCTGTTTTTGCACACTCATCGCCCGAACACCCGCCCGTCCATCAGTTTACGCGCCGTGCGCAGGATCGCGGCCGACCGAACCGCGCCGTCATCGTCCATATCCGCAATCACTGTGGTTTGCCCTGATAAATGTTCGATCGCCAGTGATTTGGGGTTGCCTGCAGGAATGACCGCCAGTCCTTGCGTTACCGATCCGTTCAGCAGGCAGGCAGTGGCGACACTGACCGCGCCCAGCACCCCGATCGAGGCGTGGCAGCGGTGTGGGATAAACGTGCGCGTCGCGATCACCCCGCCCTGCGCAGGCGGCAAAACCAGCGTCATTTTCGGCACGGTTTTATCGATCACATCGCCCAGATTCATCATGCGTCCGGCTTTAAGGCGAATGGTCTCCAGCCGGGACTTGAGGTCCGAATTACTGTCCAGATCATCCCGTTTCATGGTTCCTGAAATACTCAAATCCGCCGCGCGCAGCAGCACGCAGGGCATACCATTGTCGATACAGGTCACGTCAATTCCGTCAAGAGTATCAAGCACATGCCCCGTTGGCAGTAACGCACCGCAGCTTGACCCGGCTGTGTCCTGAAACGTCAATGGAACCGGCGCCGCCACTCCGGGCACGCCGTCTATGTGCGCGTCCCCCCCATAGGTCACGTGACCGTCCGGCGTGTCCACCTGCGCTATGGCGGTCTGGCCGGTATTTTCCATGTAAATCGTCACCGGGGTTTGGCCATTGCGCGCCGCAACCAGCCCGCGCTCTATCGCGAACGGACCCACGCCCGCCAGCAAATTGCCACAGTTTTGCGCGTCACTCACCAGCGCGCGCCCGACCGCCACCTGCAAAAACAGATAATCCACATCAACGCCGTCGCGGCTGGATTTGGTGACGACCGCCACTTTGGAGGTCAGGGGATCAGCCCCGCCCATACCGTCGATCTGGCGCATATCGGGGCTGCCCATGACGGCCAGCAAGAACGCGGCGCGCGCGTCGTCGTCTTCGGGCAGGTCCGACCTGATAAAATACCCGCCTTTGGACGTGCCACCGCGCATCCACATGCAGGGCACGCCGTCATTCATATTTCAGGCCCATTTCGGCCAGACGCCCGCGCATGTCGTATATATCCAGCCCCAGCTCTCCTGCCGCAAAGCGTGCGCGTTTTTTAACCTCACCTGCTTCGCGCGTCTGCGATTTCTCAAGAACTTCGGCAGCCGCGTCGCGCGGCACTACGCACACGCCGTCATCGTCCGCCACGATCACGTCTCCGGGGTTCACTTCGGTCCCGGCGCAGACCACCGGAACGTTCACCGACCCCAATGTCTCCTTGACGGTTCCCTGCGCAAATACCGCTTTGGACCAGACCGGAAAATGCATGTCCCGGAGATCGCGGATATCGCGCACGCCGGCGTCGATGATCAACCCCCTGCACCCCCGTGCCTTGGCCGAAGTCGCCAGAAGGTCGCCAAAATATCCGGCATTGGTCGGCGCGGTCGTGCCCAGAACCAGAATATCGCCTGCCTGCAGCTGTTCGATGGCTACGTGCAGCATCCAGTTGTCGCCCGGTGGTGCCAGTATGGTCACCGCCGACCCGCCAACGCGCGCACCGCTGTAAATGGGCCGGATATAATCCGCCAAAAGCCCCGTACGCCCCTGCGCTTCGTGCACCGTGGCCACACCGCACGCGCCCAAAGCGGCGACCACAGCGGGGTCGGCCCGTTGAATATTCTGCACAACAACGCTCATGTCAGCTCGTCAACGCACGTCGGATACACCGCCTGAAAGCCCTCTGCGTATGCCGCCGGTTTGCCCCCGGCCATGCCGCCGGAATTGCGCCGGAAATGATTGCCACGGTTCTGCGCCACATTGGTATAGTAATCCCAAAGATGTTCCTGCCCCTGCATACACTCAATGGCCGCGCGTTTCTTGTCCCAGACATCGGAAATATCCAGAAACACGTTGGGTTTCCAGCCCATCTGCTCGGTCTGGTGCGGCTCAAACAGGTATAGCTGCGGCGCGCCCAGCACCTTTTCACCGGGGTTATGCCCCCAGGCCTGCGCGATCATCCGGCACTCCATCGCCACGTTGGTCGTGTACATGTGGTCGGTATTATAAGGGTCATACTGGCTGTGGCTCATCATGAAACCGGGCTGAACGGCGCGGATCACATCCACAAGCCGGCACTTGTCGTCGCGGTTCAAAACCAGCGGATAATCCCCCAGATCAAAAAACTTGATGTCGTGCACGTCAAGCGCAGCAGCCGCATTCTCGGCCTCGATCCGACGTGCGGTCTTGACCTTCTCCAGTGTCATGCCCGGCTGTTTCCACAGCTTGGCGCTTTCGCCGCGTTCTCCGTAACTCAGACAGACAACGGTTACTTCAAACCCTCTGGCCTGATGCAGGGCGATCGCGCCACCGGCACGCCATACAAAATCAGCCGCGTGGGCGCTGATCACGAGGGCGGTTTTAGCTGTATCCATTGGGTGACCTTGCAATTCTTATGCGCGTTTGTCAGCATCATATTGGACCGCTCAGCCAAGGCAACCAAAGATGAACCCGCGGAAATTTGCCACAACATGGAAAGTCACATGATGAGACTATGCGTTGCCGGGGCTGCCGGGGCATTTGGCCGTAAACATCTGGATGCTTTGGCGCAAATAAAGGGCGTTACGGTGACATCGGTTGTGGGCCGTACCATTGACACTGCGGCGGCTTTGGCGCGCGAACGCGGCATCGCCCACGCCACCACCGATCTGGGTGAAAGTCTGGCACGCGACGACGTGGACGCGGTCATCCTGTCGACACCAACCCAGATGCACGCCGCCCAGACCATCCAATGTATGAAAGCCGGAAAACATGTGCTGGTGGAAATTCCCATGGCGGACTCGATTGCCGACAGCCGCGAGATCGTGCGCGTGCAACGGGAAACCGGCATAACCGCCATGGCCGGACACGTGCGCCGCTTTAACCCCAGCCACCAGTGGATTCACAACAGGATCAGCGCGGGCGACATCGCCATCCAGCAAATGGACGTGCAAACCTATTTTTTTCGCCGCAAAAATATCAATGCCGCAGGCAACCCACGCAGCTGGACCGATCATCTGCTGTGGCACCACGCCTGCCATACCGTCGATCTGTTCCAGTACCAAACCGGTGAAACCGTGTCCGAAGTTTATGGCGTTCAGGGCCCGGTGCACACTGATCTGGGCATCGCGCTGGATATGAGCATCATCATGAAAACGCCAAAAGGCGCGCTGTGCACCCTGTCACTGTCGTTCAACAACGACGGCCCGTTGGGAACGTTCTTTCGTTATATCTGCGACAACGGCACATGGGTGGCACGCTACGACGATCTTGTGGACGGGCGAGAGACACCGGTTGATTTGTCGGGGGTTGCGGTTTCCAGTAACGGCATCGAATTGATCGACCGTGAGTTTATCGCCGCGATCCACGCCGGGCGCGAACCCAACGGTTCGGTAGCGCAGTGCCTGCCGGCCATGGAAGTGTTGGACCGGATTCAGCGCATGCTCAGCACCTAGAGCCGCATCCTTTTTATCTGAATCAGCGGAGCGGCTCTAGCCTTTTGATCTTGCGTGCACTTTATTCCGAGAACCGGTGCCCACTTTTCGGATTGCGCTTTCGGGGCTTGACCCCGTCGCCGCTACCGGTTTTCCAGAATAATGTGGCCCACAGCAGTATTCGAGGCAGGCACGTGATAGTGGCGATGGATTTCTTCGACCTTGTCGTTCAGTGCCCCGCGCATCACGTGCCACATAACCAGTTCGATTCCTTCGGAACCGGATTCGCGCAGGTATTCCAAATGGCTGATTTGCGCGCCTTTGACCGGGTTCTCAGTCAGTAAATCCAAAAACCGTTTGTCAAATGCCGGGTTGATCAGACCGGCGCGCTCGGCCTGCAACTGGTGTGACATGCCACCGGTGCCCAGCATCAACACCTTTATGTCCTCGTCGTAACTGTCGATGGCACGGCGCACCGCACGCCCCAGATTGAAACAGCGATTGCCCGTGGGCGGCGGGTATTGCACTACGTTCACACAAAGCGGCACCACCGGGCACGGCCATGCCTCGGGCTGGTCAAACAGAACAGACAAAGGCACGGTCAGCCCGTGATCCACGTCCATCCTGTTCATGATCGTCAGATCAAACTCGTCCAGAATAACCGATTGCGCGATATGGGATGCCAGTTCCGGATGGCCCCGAACCACGGGCACCGGACGCGGCCCCCAGCCCTCATCTGCGGGTTGAAACTCGGCGGCGCATCCCAGTGCAAATGTAGGGATCATTTCGGCGGAAAACGCCGTGCAATGATCGTTGTACACCAGAAAAATCACGTCGGGATCATAGTCCCTGACCCATTTGCGAGTCAGTTCAAAACCCGCGAACAGCGGTTGCCAATAGGGATCGTCCGTAATGCCGGTATCAATCGCCACCCCGATGGCGGGCACATGCGACACCCCGATGCCTGCGTCCACGCGCGCCACTACGTCCACTCCTTTTTGCTGCGGTTGCCCTCGATCGGTCGCCCGCCGTCCAGCATCATCTGCCGGTAAGCGTCGCGTGTCATCCCCGTCATTAGCCCCGCGAGCGCCTGAAAATTGATGCCGTCAAAAGCTGCGAGTTTTGACGTATAATAAATATTCCCGCCCAGTTTCAAAAGCGTGTTCCATTGGCGGGCATTGACGGCGTCGCGTTGCGCTTTGGTCATGGGATAGTTGTCCAGATAGGTCGCTGGGTCGGCTTTGAACGCCGCGCGGTTTTCGGCCTTGCGCAATGAAATGCAAAACATGTTCAGATGATAGCCCTTGCGCGACATGTCGGCGTCAAAAATGTAAGTACCCGGAATGTCGTCGTATTCCTTTTTGGTGCGCATCGGATCCTCGTGTATCAAATGACTGCATACTGGCCTATCGCAAGGTACCCGGCAACCGCGATCCCGATCAGGGTACCAAAAACGGCCTCGTCTTCATGTTTGCCCAAATACTCGCGCCGCAGGCCGCGCAAACCCGCAGGGTTTGCTTCAGGACGCCAAACATTCCCACCGGACCTCAGGCTCAAACTCCCGGCGGGGGTTCAGAGCATGGACCCGGGCAAATAATGACCGCAGGTCAGGTTTTGGCGCGACGGCCCCCTGTCGCGTCAGGGCGTCATGATCGCCGCGCGCTCAAAGGCGGCGCTTTCTAGACTGCCGTCGTCATACACAAGCTCGACCGTGATCGTTTTCACGCTGCCCAGCGGCAGTGTGATATAGGGCAGACGGCCCTCGGCCTTCATGGCATTGGGTGCGCCTTCGTCCTCGTAACAGGTTTCAAGCTCCCAGACCTGGTCCGCAACGTCGCTGTTGATGCCGTAGTTGACGCCGTCCAGACCGCATCGCCAGCTTTCCAGATGGGTGAAATAAACCAGATCGTTGCCGTCAAATTCGCGCACCGCCACCCAGTTGCCTTTGGTGGCGCCAAGGATCGGTTTGACCTCGGCGGCGGTCGTGAATCCCTGCGCTGTTGCAGCAATCGGCGCAGTCACAGCCAAAGCAACGGCTGCCAAAAATAATTTCTTCATGATGTCCTCCTGTCAAATGGGCTGACACCAGCGTCACACAAATTTCGCACCGTGGCGAGAACAATGTCGCGTCGCGAGGGGGTTACAGAGCGGCTTTTCGACCCTATAAAGTCGGCAATAAGACACCGCAAAGGGTCAGAAACAGGCATGACACACCCGAACCAGTTCAATATCGCCGCGATCGTTCAGGGCGGGCGGTTGCAGTACGAGGCGATCATATTTGCCGCCACGTTGCGCCAAAGCAACCCCGATCTGCAGGCGCGCCTGATCCTGCTTGAACCACAGCCCGGACCCCTGTGGCGCGATGACCCACGCGTTGACAGCGACGACGTGCGCCGGCTGCTGGGTGATCTTGGTGCCGAAATCATCCCGTTTGAAAACCGGCATTTCGGCAGCGACTACCCTTACGGCAATAAAATCGAGGCGCTGACTGCACTGCCCAAAGGCGAGCCGTTTGTGTTTTTTGACACCGACACGCTGTTTACCGGCGACATTGGTGCGGTGCCGTTTGATTTTACCCGGCCCACAGCGTCGCTGCGGCGCGAAGATACCTGGCCCAAGATCGAAATTTACGGCCCCGGCTATGGCGAGACATGGCGCGCGCTTTACGACAAATTTGAACTGGATTTTGACGGCTCGCTTGATACGCGTCACCCCGACGAATACTGGGAACGCTACCTGTATTTCAACGCCGGCTTTTTCTTTTACCGCTGCCCGCATGAATTTGGCGAATTGTTTCTGCGCTACGCGTTGGCCATCCGCGACGACCCGCCGCCGGAACTGGTGTGCCAGTCGCTGGATCCGTGGCTGGATCAGGTGGCGCTGCCCCTGGTCATCCACGCGCTGGGAGGCGGGCGCGATACGCTGCCTGCGGGTCTTTTGGATGGCACGGTGTCCACCCACTGGCGCGTGCTGCCATTATTTTACGCCCGCGAAAGCGACGAAGCGGTTGCCGCCCTGCAAAGCGCGATTGCGCCCAACAAGATCAAAAAGGTGATCAAAGCCTACGATCCGGTGAAAAAGATGGTATTTCACGGCCACGGCACCCGCGTACGCGCGCTGTTTGACCGGGACAACCTGCCCAAATCCGAACAGAAAATCCGCAACAGGATCAAGCGCAACAATCTTTGGGTGCGCTGAGGCGCAGCGCCAAAGAATTTATCTCGCGGCCTTTTCATCTATGCCCGAAACGCCTTCACGGCGTTCCAGTTCTGCCAGCACGTCCGCGAGACCAACATCTGAGGCCGCCAGCATCACCAGCAGGTGATAAAGCACGTCTGCCGCCTCGGATTTCAGGTTGTCACGATCTCCCTGCGCGGCGGCGATGATTGCCTCGACCGCTTCTTCGCCAAATTTTTCCGCCGCCTTTTCCGGTCCCGCTGCCAAAAGTTTCGCGGTCCACGACGTGGCGGGATCAGCAGTTTTGCGCGCATCGATGACCGCCGCCAGCCGTGTCAGAATATCGCTCATAACCGCACCGCTATTCCTGCATCGGACATGTATTTCTTGGCCTCACCAATGGTGAAATCGCCAAAATGAAAGATCGACGCCGCCAATACCGCCGAGGCATGGCCCAGGGTGACGCCTTCGACCAGATGTTGCAATGTGCCAACTCCACCCGACGCAATCACCGGAATGGTGACAGCATCAGCAATGGCGCGGGTCAGCGGCAGGTTAAAGCCACCGCGCGTGCCGTCACGGTCCATCGAGGTCAGCAATATCTCACCGGCGCCTTTGCTTTCAACCAGACGCGCGAAATCCACCGCGTCGATGCCGGTTGCCCGCCGCCCGCCGTGGGTGAAAATTTCCCACTTGCCCGCGCGCACCGATTTGGCGTCGATCGCCACGACGATACATTGATTGCCAAATTTATTGGCCGCCCCCGCGACGACGTCGGGGTCTTTGACAGCCGCCGAATTGAACGACACTTTGTCGGCGCCCGCCAGCAACAGGTTTTTGACGTCCTGGGGTGTGCGCACCCCGCCGCCGATGGTCAGCGGCATAAAACACTGCTGCGCAGTGCGCTCGACCAGATCAAACATGGTGCCGCGATTTTCCACCGTGGCGGCGATGTCAAGAAAACACAGTTCGTCCGCGCCGGCGGCGTCGTAGGCGCGCGCGGCTGCAACGGGATCACCCGCGTCGATCAGATCGACAAAATTCACGCCTTTGACAACGCGCCCGTCTTTGACATCGAGACAGGGAATGATACGGGTTTTCAGCATGGTCCTACCCCTTTAACAACGCGATGGCATCTGCCAGATCGAGCGCCCCGTCGTAAAGCGCGCGCCCCGAAATTGCGCCGTTCAGCGGTGCGCCACAGGATTTCAGCGCCTCCAGATCGGCCAGTGACGACACGCCGCCGCTGGCGATCACCGGAATACTGACCGCGTTCGCCAGCGCCGCCGTCGCCGCCACGTTAGGTCCGTGCATGGCGCCGTCGCGGTTGATGTCGGTGTAAATAATCGCCGCGACACCGGCGTCTTCGAACCGGCGCGCCAACGCCGTGACCTCGATTTCGGTATCCTCAGCCCATCCCCGGGTGGCCACCATGCCATCGCGCGCGTCCAGACCCACGGCAACGCGGCCTGCAAATTCCCGCGCCGCTTCAAACACCAAAGTGGGGTTTTCCACCGCCACTGTACCCAGAATCACCCGCGCCAGACCTTTTTGCAACCAACGCTCAATCGTGGCCATATCGCGGATGCCGCCGCCCAATTGCGCGGGCACAGAACAGGCGGACAAAATATCCTCGACCGCGCCGCCGTTGACAGGTGTCCCGGCGAACGCCCCGTTCAGATCAACCAGATGCAGCCATTCGCAGCCCGCGTCCTCAAACGCCTTGGCCTGCACGGCCGGACTGTCGCTGAATACGGTGGCCTTATCCATGTCGCCCCTGAGCAGGCGCACGCATTGCCCGTCTTTCAGGTCGATGGCAGGGTAAAGAATCATATACAGGCTTTCGGCGATTTTTCGCGGGTTAAGGGGCCTTGTGTTAACCACACTTGGGCCGGAATGCAAAAGATGGTACAAACGCACGGGCGTTATTGTTTTTTTGCCCGTGTAACGAGTAACATTTGTGGAGCAAGTCTATGAAACGGCTTATTTTTATTGTAGCGCTCTTTGGTGCGACTGCGGCCTATGCAGGTGCCGAAGAAGGTCTTTGGCTGACCGAACCGACCAAGACCGGCAAAAAACTGATCATCAGAATTAAACCCTGCGCGTCGCTGGTGTGCGGCTATTTGGCGGGGGCGCTGGACGCAGGCGGTCACGAAATCCCAGCCTACCCCAACACCGGCGATTTGTTTTTTTGGGACCTCACAGCCAAAGGCGACGGCAGCTTCAGTGGCGGGAAAATCCAGACTCCGGCGATCAGTAAACCGCTTGGGATGACCATGAGCGTGCGGGGCAATAGCATCACGGTGCGTGCGTGCTTTGGCCTTATTTGCAAAAAACAGGCGCTGACCCGGATTGAGTAAAGCAACCATAACGCGGATCAACCCCACGTAAGGCTTGCGCAAGGCGTTGTTTTGGCCCAATGTTTAGGGGCAATTTAGGGAGGAAACCATGAGGAAACTGATATTTGCGGCGGCATTGCTGCTGGCCGGACCTGCTTTTGCAGGTGGTGAAGAAGGCCGTTGGAAAACCGAACCCGGTGAAGAAGGCGGCTACCTGTTTGTTCAGATCGCAGCCTGCGGGTCAAAAATTTGCGGCACAATTGTTGGCGCGGTAGACAGCGATGGCAAGAACGACCCGAATTATGAACACATGGGAAAGCCAATCATCTGGGACATGGTGGGCAGTGGAAACAAGTTCAAAGGCGGCACCATCTGGGCCCCCGATACGGACAAAGAATATGCATCTAAGATGACGCTGAGCGGTGACACTCTGGTCGTCAAAGGCTGCGTCGCCGGTGGCTTGATTTGCCGCGGTCAAAACTGGACACGCGCCAACTAATCGTTTCGCACACTATTCTCGTGTCTCGCCTGTCAAGCCGGGGCACGAGTTATTTACACCGACCAATGCAAAAAATTTGCGATCAGCCGCAGGCCGGTTGACTGGCTTTTCTCGGGGTGAAATTGTGTGCCAATCATATTGTCACGCGCCACGACAGCCGTCAGTTCGCAACCGTAATCGCAATAGGCGACGCGGGCGGCGCCGTTGTCCGGTTGCAGGTGATACGAGTGCACGAAATAGGCGTGGTCGCCTGATTCCAGGCCATCAAGCACGGGATGCGACGTTTCGATCACCAGATCGTTCCAGCCCATGTGCGGAATTTTCAGGGTCTTTTCAGCCGGATTCAGCAGCGTGACCTCGCCTTTTATCCAGTCAAATCCCTTGGTGTCGACGCCGTGCTCGCGCCCCCACGAAGCCATCATCTGCATACCAACGCAGATGCCCAGAAACGGTGCTCCGCGGCGCATTACAGAGTCTTCCACCGCTTCAAACAGCCCGTCAAACGCGGCCAGACCGGCGCGACAATCCGCAAACGCCCCGACCCCGGGCAGCACCAATCGATCGGCGCGCGCGACCACGTCGGGGTCACGCGACACCACGACATTGCCGCCATCGGTTTCCGCCGCCATGCGCTGAAAGCTTTTGGCAGCCGAGTGCAGGTTTCCCGAATTGTAGTCAACGATGACCGTGGTCACGTCACAGCGTTCCTTTGGTCGACGGGATGGCGTCGCTTTTGCGCGCGTCTGTCTCGACCGCCGTGCGCAACGACTGCGCCACGGCCTTGAAAGCCGCCTCGACGATATGGTGGCTGTTGCGTCCGTGCAGCTTGTCCACGTGCAGCGTCATACCGCTTTGCATCGCAAATGCAGTGAAAAACTCGCGCACCAGTTCGGTGTCAAACGTGCCGATTTTGGATGTGGGCAGATCAAGGTTCCATACCAGAAACGGACGCCCCGACAAATCAAGCGCCGCGCGTATCAATGCCTCGTCCATCGGCAACAAACACGACCCGTAGCGGCGGATGCCGCGTTTGTCGCCCAACGCTTTGGCCAATGCCTGACCCAGGGCGATGCCGGTGTCTTCAACCGTGTGGTGGTCGTCGATGTGCAGATCGCCCTTGGCGCGAATTTTCATATCGATCAGGGCGTGGCGCGCCAGTTGATCGAGCATATGATCAAAAAACCCGACGCCGGTCTGGTTGTCATAAAGCCCGGACCCGTCAAGATTAATCTCGACGGTAATGGCTGTTTCTGCGGTGGAGCGTTCGATCTTGGCGCGGCGCATGGGATGGGCTTTCGCTGTGGATTGCGCTGGCCTTATAGGGGGGGATGGCGTGCAGAGCAAGAAAGTTGCGCACGCCCATACCTATCGCAGCGCTGCCTCGATGTTGCCACCGTCAACCGTCATGACATGGGCGGTGGTGCGCTGGCTGCGCGCCAGCGTGACGAAGGCATCCGCCACATGGCGGGCTTCAACTTCACGCCCCAACAGGTTGCCCGCCATATAGGTGCTTTCGTCCACACCGCGGGCCTTGGCGCGTTGCGTCACAAAATCCGCGTCCAGCAGCCCGGACCGAATGCGGTCAGCGTTGACGCCGTTCACACGCACGCCCTTTGGCCCCAGTTCCAGCGCCAGTTGGCGCAGCAGAAACATCGTAGCCGCCTTGGGGATGCCGTAGGCACCAAAACCACGCCCCGGGTTGACCGCCTGTTTGGAGATATTGAACAGAATTTGGCCGCCACGGCCTTGGGACTCCAAGATCGATGCCGCAGATTTGGCAAAACTCTGATGGGCAAAGAAATTCAGCTCGAAGCTCTGGCGCAGTGCCGCGTCGTCAAGCGTCGCCATCTCGCCCGTCCACGCCGCACCGGCGTTCGAGACCAGAATATCCAACCCGCCAAAACGCGTTGCACAGGCGGCGGTCGCGCGGGTGGCGGCGTCCGGTTCAGTGATATCGAGCGCCAGCGCCCCGTGGTGCGGCCCCAATGACGCCCGCGCGGTTTCCAGGGCCGAACCGTCACGGTCAATCAGGAAAATATCGGCGCCAAGCGCGGCAAAAGCCTGCGCCGTAGCCAGTCCGATCGCACCGGCACCACCGGTGATCATCACCACGCGCCCGCTGAATTCCGGAGGAATGCTCCGGCCCAGTTTGGCCTGCTCCAGCGACCAATATTCCATTTCAAACAACAGTCTGGCCTCAACGGGGTGAAATCCTCCGCAGTCCTGCCCGTTGCTCATGGCGGCGATATTTTGTTCGGCCAGATCACCGGCAACCGCCGCCGTTTTGGCGCTTGCGCCGATCCCTACCACGCCGACGCCTTCGATCCACGCCAGATTAGGCGCGGGGTCAAGCATGGTTTTGGCGCCGGTGGACATGGCGGCGCCCTGTGCAAAATAAGCGGTGTAATCGCCGATGAAATCATCAACCGCACGGCTGATCGCGTCGCGTCCGCCCGCCAAAACATTGGTACCCAAAACCAGCGGCGTGCGTTTGGTGCGAATGACGTGATCGGGCGTCGCCACGCCGCGCGTCGCCAGATCGTCCAGATCGGGACGCGCCAGAAATTCCGCCACGTTATCGCCGCAACGCAAGTCCATGACCGGCATGGGCGCATCGGGATTGCCGGCGAATGCTGCGTGTCTATTGCCAATGATACCACGAAGTAACGGCAGAATATCTGCCGCTTTAGCCTGCATTTCGGGACGCGGTGTCTTTGCGGGTCTCAGCTTTTTGCCGCTGGTTTTTGCCAACCAGTCTTCGACCATATTGGTGTGGGTGATGATCAGATCGTAAGCCGCCTTTGCCTCTGGAGCAAACGCAAAATGCCCGTGCTGCAACAACAGCAGGCCTTCGACCTGCGGGTTGGTTTCGTAGATTTCGGCGGCCGTTTTGGCCAGCGAAAACCCCGGCATGGCAAAAGGCACCACAGCAATCCGGTTGCCGAAAATATCGGCTGCGACGTTTGCTGCATTGGGCAGATTGGCCAGCGCCAGCATGGCCGTGGCGTGGGTGTGGTTGACGGCGGCGTGGGGCAAGAACGCGTGCAATAAGGTTTCCACCGAAGGCGTCGGGCCAGATGAGTCCAGCATGTTTGCCCGGGACGCGTTGACCATATCCTCGTCAGAAAGTTTCTTTAAGTCGCGCAATTTCAACAGGTTATCAAGCCATACGCCCGGCATGCCACCGGCCCCGATACTGGCCAGATCGTGACCGCTGCCCTTGACGTGCAGCACTGTGCGGGCAACTCCAAACACATCAACGCGCGTGACCTTGCACGATGTATTGCCACCCCCGTGCTGGACCAGCGCCGGATTGCCACCGATCAGTTGCGAGCCGTATAGATGCAGCGCCAACGCCCGGTCGGCAGGGTCATCACCAGCCGCATCTGCGCGCCTTGTGGCTTCGGCGGCGTCCCATAGATTATCGACCATGAAATATTCCCCTGCTCAAATCCTTGCGATGGCCTCAGCGCGCCGCTTTTTCCGGAAACAGCCCCGCCAGCCCCTCGGGCGAAGCGCTGCAAACGCCGCGCTCGGTGATCAATCCGCTGACCAGACGCCGCGGGGTCACATCAAAGGCAGGATTGCCGCCCCGCGTGCCGTCGGGCGAAATCTGCACCGACGCGACCGTACCGTCGGCCAGTTTGCCCTGGACACGGGTGACCTCGGACCCGTCGCGTTCTTCGATTGGAATCTCCGCGCCGTCGTGCACGGTCCAGTCTATCGTCGGCGACGGCAGCGCCACGTAGAACGGCACATCGTTATCGCGCGCCGCCAGTGCTTTGAGATAAGTGCCGATTTTGTTGCACACATCTCCATGTGCGGTGGTGCGGTCGGTGCCAACGATCACCAGATCGACCTGTCCGCGCTGCATCAGATGCCCGCCGGCGTTGTCGACAACCAGACGATGCGGAATGTCGTGGCTGTTCATTTCCCACGCAGTCAAAAGCGCGCCCTGATTGCGCGGGCGGGTTTCATCCACCCAAATATGGATCGGGATACCGGCGCGGTGTGCGTGATACATCGGTGAGGTCGCCGTCCCCCAGTCCACCGTCGCCAGCCACCCGGCATTGCAGTGGGTCAGGATATTGACCGGCGCACCCGACGCTTTTTTGCCGTGAATTTCCTTAATGATCTCAAGCCCATGCACCCCGATCATGCGATTGCATTCGACGTCTTCATCGCAAATCGCGTGGGCGCGGCTCATGGCGGCGGCGGCGCGCTCATCGGTCGGCAATGGCAACAACCGCGTCTGCATATCGTCCAGTGCCCAGCGCAGGTTGATCGCGGTCGGGCGGGTGTCATGCAACACGCGCCACGTGTCCCGAAGATTAGCGTCAGTCGGATCGCGCGCCATTTCCACCGCCACAGCGTAGGCCGCCGTTGCCCCGATCAGGGGCGCGCCGCGCACCCACATATCGGCAATGGCCATGACGAAATCGCGGCGTTCCAACAGGTCAACGACGCGAAATTCATGCGGCAGCCAGCGCTGATCGATGATCCGTACGCGGCCGCCGGCCTGATCGAACCAGATCGAGCGGGTGTGCTTGCCGTTGACCTCCAATGCTCCACCCTCCAAAAGATTTTCGCAAATCGTAACACTTGTCGCATAAGTGTTAAAATGTCGAAAATATTCGCGCAATACGATAATCGCGGTTGGCAGCTATGAGCCACCTAAAAAATAGACTAGGGTGGGACAAACCTGTTCATCCAATCGAGGCCACCTGTCGCTAAATCTCCGCTAACATATTCCATTGCACCGCTTTTGGCAGTAAACTTTGTCGGGACACTTGGCTTTAGCATCGTGACTCCGTTTTTGGTTGTTCTGGTGACCAAATGGGGCGGCAACGCCGTGATTTACGGGTTGATGGCAGCCACCTATTCGTTTTTTCAACTGTTCGGTGCGCCGATACTGGGCCGGATTTCAGATCGCGTTGGACGGCGACGCGTGCTGCTGTTCAGCCAGTTTGGCACGCTGCTGTCCTGGGGGATATTCCTGCTGGCGTTCGCGCTGCCCGACGCACCGTTCTGGGCGATCAGTGGCGGTTTCCTGGGCAGTTTTGCCATCTCGCTGCCGCTGGTCGTGTTGTTTTTCGCCCGCGCGCTTGACGGGCTGACCGGCGGCAATGTTTCAGTTTCCAACGCCTATTTGTCGGACATCACCACTGAAGATCATCGCAGCCGTGATTTTGGCCGCATGGCGGTATCGACCAATCTGGGATTCATCATCGGCCCGGCACTGGCCGGTCTGTTGGGGGCCACGCTGCTGGGGGATATCTTACCGGTCATGGCGGCTTTTGCCATATCTGCGGCGGCTCTGGCGCTGATCCAGTTCGGACTGGCGGATATCCGGCCCAAGCAGATTTCAGAGCATCTGGAAGAACACAGCGCCTGCGCGGTTTACGGGCACGAACACAAGCGCGGCTATGCGCTTGATTGCGAAAAGCCCGACGGACTGGGCGCGATCCTGCGCCTTCCCAACATGCGCGCGCTGTTGTCGATCAATTTTCTGGTGCTGCTTGGGTTCAGTTTCTTTTACGCGGGGTTTCCGATTCACGCCCTCGTCGGTCTGGCGTGGTCGACCACCCAAATGGGTATCTATTTTGCCTTCCTCAGCCTGTTGATGATCATCGTGCAGGGGCCGGTACTGGGCTGGATCAGTCAAAAGGTGGCCGACGGCGTCTTGATGGCTTTTGGTGGCGTATTTCTGGCGGTGGGATTTGCGTTCCTGTTTTCCGCGCAAACCCCGTTCATTTACGCCAGCGCCGCCTTTATTGCGCTTGGCAACGGATTGATGTGGCCGACGTTCATGTCGGTTATTTCCAAATCCGCAGGCGACCGCCTGCAGGGCGCGGTACAGGGATATTCCGGCAGCATCGGTGCCGTGGCCAGCATTTTGGGGCTGATCGGCGGCGGGCTGGCCTATGCGCAGTGGGGTGCCACCGTGTTTCCGGTCGCTGGCGCAGTTATTCTGTCGGCGGCGCTGTTGTCGACGACTTTGGGCAAATCCGCTATGGCCACTTCGGAATAAGGCGAAACCCGATAGGTTATTCGATGGGTTTCACTCTTTTGAAACTGCCTGATTTTCCGACCGGCACAAAATCGAACGTGTTCCTGGCCACACGGCGTTTGAGCGTGACATCCACATAAAGCGTTTCGTTGGCCGCAATTATCTTCGACACCGGAATATCACCTGATCTGAATTCTGCTGGATGATAATAGGCAAATCCTTTTTCGGGTCGCGCTATAATCCGAAAACCAATGTTTTTCATTTCCAGCATTTTCGCTGTGTCGACAAAGTAGACCAGTCGACCGGTTGCTTTGTTGAATTGTTTGTCTTTCATGAATCCCGGCTTAAGCGCATTTGGGGAATACCACCTGTCGCCCAGAATAAGCATGTCGTAATCCGTAATACGTTCGCCGCGATCATCGGTTACCTGAAATACGATCATTGAGTAGGTGTGGTCGTTTTTTTGGGTTGCCTGCGTCAGCGCCGCCAAGTCGGTCGCCGCCTGGTCATAGCTGGTGGTCGAATTGACCTTCAGACATCTGATAATTTCTGCAACTACGGGTTTATGCGCGCTCCCCGCCGACTTTACGCTTGCCATAATCCCGTATTTTGTTCCCGAATGGGATGTTCCGGGCAGCACGCCCAAGCAGGTTTTGACAGAGTCGCGCAAATGGCTGCTGAGTTCCAAAACGGTAGCTCGCCCGCTTGATTTGACCCTTGTATCGGTTTGGGACAGTTTTATGGCGCTATAGTTCAGGTTTGCGCCTGCAACCCGTACAACCCCGTCAGAGCCTTTTTCACCCGTATAACTGTTTATGTGGTCATATAATTTGCTGTCAATCTTCTGGCCCGTCAATACAAACCGGAAAAACCGGGGATCCGCGTCAGCGGTATTGAGATTGCCCAGACTTAAATCCCATTGCCCGTCGCTGCCAAGACTAAGCCAATCCAGTATACGTTGACCCGGTTCAATGCCCGAGAAAAAAGACTTGATTCTGCCTACCGCATTTTTACCAAGCGTCGCCAATGCAGAGCCGTGATTGGCCGGTGCCAGCATCACCAGATGCGTTAGCGGAAACGGGTCCTGGGGCGTGTTGGTTTTGACCCACCGTACCCATTCGCGCAGCACCGGCCCGCCGGTTGAATGTGTGATGCAGGAAAATGCAGGCAGCGCCCCGCCGCCCGGGGCAAGCCTGTCGCGCAGCGCCCGGTCAAAAGCCAATACGACGTCTTGCATGGACACCTCGTCATGAAAACTGATGTAGCGCCCGATATGGATGTCGTGGGTGTTGATCTGCAACCCCGTTGCAGCCGCTGCGGTACTAAGAACCTGTGGAAGTGCGCCGTAAGTGCTGGTGTTGGTAACGCTCCAGCCGTGAACAAAAATAAGCTCCATTGATAATCTCCCCTAATCGATTGGTTGTAATCCAATTGCGCTGATCCGAACCAGCCGCCAGACCCCGGGCAGCAAAAATAATAGGCACCCGCGCACAGCTAAAACCATTGACGCCGCGCAGGCCAGCAAAAAATCGCAACACCGCGCACCAACGGGCGGCAGGTGGAACGTTTCGCCAAGCCTCCGGCGGCATCGGTGACGGTGCGATCAAAGCCCGCCCCGGACCCGATCCGTGGTCTTTTGGCGGCCGGGAGATCCCGGCGCGGGGGCCGGGACGTTGGATGGGGGTAGGTCAGCACCTCCTCCGCCGCGCCCTGGGTGCTGGACGGCAATGAATGTCTTGGTCTTCCAGTGACCGTGTGGGATCGAAGCTACCAAGCGCTGGCCTTTTGCCGCCCGCCCGCGTAACCGAGCCATCTTTGTGTTCAGTCCGGTTTCATCCACTGCCTGACAGGCGATTGCGCAGCAATCTGCCGAGAAGGAATGAACACGATCCGGTCCAATAGGTGTAGATGGTGTTTCAGCCAGTCTTGGCGTTTGCGCCAGCGGTTGCGTTTTGCCTGCACATCGGCACGTTCCTGTTCACTGGCGTGAGCCGTTTTTTTTATAAGTGATCCGGTTGGAGCGCAGCCAGTCATCCAGTGTGGACGATCCGGCACGCACACCATGTTCACCGTCCAGTCGGGCACATAACTCGGCCAATGTCAGGTCTGGTTGATCGGCAATCCAGCCGATGATATCCGCGCGATACTGATCAAGCTTACTCTTGCGTTTCTTCGGCACTTTTGGGTCAACATGACCAAAATCGCCTGCCTGCCGAACAAATCGAATGGCCGAGCTGGCACTCAGGGAAAGGTCCGGGGGGGACTTTTACCCCAGCCGCACGAGGCCTGCATTATCGTCTTAATATTCGCCCACAGCGTTTCGCCATGCACAGACCTGTGCGCGGTTTTTTCCGGTTGCTTGACGGCTCTTTCGGGGTATGCGTTACTTCACCGTGAACGCGTCACCAAACCCAAGACGGCGTGCTTTGCGCAGTGCGGTCCCCAGTTCACCGTCCTTTGAGAAAGGGCCCAAAAGCACGATATCGTAGGTTTTGCCGCCCCGCAGAAGTGGCCGCGTGTGGGTGGGCAGACCGTCGGCGGCGAATTTGGCCACCAGTTTTACTGCGTTGGCGGGCACACCAAATGTGGCTACCTGCACATAGCGCAGACGCGGCGGGGTATATGTCTTGACTGCCTCATCGCCAAATTCCGTACCCTGTTCCAGCACTGTCGTCACCTCGGGCGGTTCGGAATCTCCGGCGGATACGTCGGTTGTGGTGATCGCACGCCCGCTCGCGCCGGACGTGCCCGATTTCATGACCGAAGCGATGCGCCGCGGCTGCGCTACCGGTGGCACATAGGATTTGCTGGCGGCCACAGATGTGTAGGGATAGACGATTTCGGGAAATTGCGCCGCCACGTCGCGCCCTGTGGTCGTGTCGACCAGTTTGCGCGGTACGGTTTGTGTCCAGATCAGATCCATCGCCGCCTGACCCGTCGTGGTGCCAACACCGCGCGTGGCGGCGGTGTCGCTGCCGATCACGCGATAATTGCCCGATATCGGGGGTGTCGTGCGGGTCACCTGCACGCCACCGGCACCCTGCGCGAAACGTGCGAAAGTCGCAGGGTGCACCGGCTGCGGCCCCGTACGTTTGCCACGGCGAATTCGCAGCCCGCCAGTGGTCACCGGCACAGCAGCGAGCGTTGTCGTGGGCGCAGGCGTGGCACGGGGTGTCGAAGTAAAAACGGTTGGTTTGGGATCATCGCTAAATGTCGTGCGGCTTTTAGGCGTTTTGACAATATCCCAGAAATTGCTCTGCGCCCGCCGCGTGCGCTGGCGGGTAGGTGTGGTGACGCCGGTTGCCGGAGGGGCGGTCACGGTCGTTGGCGCCGCGCCGTTGAACGCCGCCACGGCGCGCGCCTGTGCCGAAGCGGCATCTGCCGCCGAACGTGCACCGCTGACGGGGGTTGGTTTATGCCCGCAAATAACCTGACGTTTGCGCGTCACGCGCGGCACCCATCTTACAGTGCCGCCAAATCCGGCGCGTACAAACAAACAGCCGCGGCTGTCGACAAACTGCTTGCCTTTGTAGGACGCCGGTGGAATTTCCTTGGGTCCGCTGGTGCCGCGCAATGTGCGCGCCTCGCCTGCGCTCATCGCCAGGATCAATCCTGCCAGCCCTGCAAAAAGCGCCCGCTGTACCCGCATTTTCGCCCCCGTATTTTTTCAGGGATCGTGCCAAATTTTCATTTGATAGTAAAGGGGATTCGGGTCACTAATTAGCCTATTTAGTGCCGTACATGCGATCACCCGCATCCCCTAGTCCCGGCAGGATATAGCCTATGTCGCTGAGTTTTTCGTCAACCGCGGCGGTGACGATCGAAACATCGGGATGTGCTTGCTTCATCCGGGCCACGCCTTCGGGGGCGGCAAGCAGGCACAAAAACCTTATGTCCTTGGCGCCTGCGCCTTTCAGCAGATCAATCGCTGCCACCGAAGAATTGCCCGTGGCCAGCATGGGATCAACAGCAATCACCGGCCGTTCGGCCAGCTCGGTCGGGACTTTGAAATAATATTGCACCGGCTGCAGCGTCTCGTGGTTGCGGTAAAGTCCCACGAACCCGACCCGCGCCGACGGGATCAGTTCAAGCACACCATCAAGCAAACCGTTTCCGGCGCGCAGGATTGACACCAGTGCCAGTTTCTTGCCGTGCAGCGTCGGCGAGTCCATTGCCATCAGCGGCGTTTCGATTGCCTTGGTGGTCATGGGCAGATCGCTGGTGACCTCATAGGCCAACAGCTGCGAAATCTCTCGCAGCAACTGCCTGAACACCGCCGACGAGGTCGATTTTTCGCGCATCAGGGTCAGCTTGTGCTGGACCAGCGGATGGTCAACGACCGTTAGATGTTCGCGCATACACCCCCCAAAATTGCACTGCACAAACTTAAGGCCCCCGATCCACCGAAATCAATGGCTAAAGCATTTCGCGCCAAACCCGAAATGCTGTAGCGATTTCAATTTTGAATAAAACCTGCACCGACGCGGCCGCGCGCCGCTACAAAAACGATTGTCCGTGTGGTCCCGCTGGCAATCCCAAATGCGCCAGAACGCTGGCCGCCACATCCACAAGCCCGCAGGGTCCAATGGCACCGTGGCGCGCACCTTCCACCAGCACGGGCACGCGTTCGCGCGTATGATCGGTGCCGCTCCACGTCGGGTCGTTGCCGTGGTCGGCGGTAATGATGTGAATATCGCCGTTGCCCAGCGCTCCGCTGATTTCGGGCAAACGCCGGTCAAACCATTCCAGCGCGCGCGCATAGCCCGCCACGTCGCGCTGATGACCGTAAAGCGTGTCAAACTCGACCAGATTTGTAAAAACCAGCGCCCCGTCTTTGGCGGTGGCAGTCAGTGACACGAGATGATCGACAAGGCTGGAATCGCCCTTGCCCTTATAGGCGCTGACAATGCCCCGACCCGAAAAAATGTCGCTGATTTTTCCCAGCGCATATGTGGCGCGCCCCCCGTCCGCCACACGATCCAACAGCGTCGGTGCCGGTGGCGCGATGGCAAAATCGCGGCGGTTGGCGGTCCGCTTAAACCCCTGACCCGCATTGCCGACAAACGGTCGCGCGATCACACGACCAACTTTCATTGCGTGCAACATCGGTGCCAGTGCGCGGCACAGATCCAGCAGCCGGTCCAGCCCGAAACTTTCTTCGTGCGCGGCTATCTGGAACACCGAATCCGCCGACGTGTAGCAAATCGGTGCACCCGTTCGCATGTGTTCGTCGCCAAATTCAGTAATGACCGGCACACCCGAGGCGTGGCAATTTCCCAAAATCCGGTCGGACCCAGCCAGTTCGCAGACCCGCGCCACCACATCTTCGGGAAAGGCCGGACATGTGTTGGGGAAATAATGCCAGTCCCACGGCACCGGCACCCCTGCCAGTTCCCAATGGCCCGACGGCGTGTCCTTGCCGCGCGACTGCTCATCCGCCGCGCCCCACAGCCCCGCAGGTACGGCGTCCAGCCCCGGCGTTTCGATCCCGCTAGAGGTGCGCACCGCCGCCCCAAGGCCCAGCGCGTCCATATGTGGCACAAAAAGCGGCCCCGACCGCCCGTCTTCGGCCCGTCCCGCAGCGCAGGCCGCGACGACGTGGCCCAGCGTGTTTGATCCCGCGTCACCGAAATCGGCGGCGTCCACCGCCCCGCCGCAGCCCACCGAATCCAGAACCGTCAGAAACACCCGCGCCATCAATCGACCGGCGCGACAATCAGCGGGGTCTCGGGGGGCGGCTTATCAGCCAGCGCGTAGGCGCGCGCCACGGATTGTTGCGCCTGCTTTAGCTTCGCATCCGAACCCGCGTGAACAGTTGCCAGCGCGTCACCCGTCTCGACCCAGACGCCCAGTGGCGCGATATCGACCAGCCCAGCACTATAATCCAGCGTGTCATCAAGCTGCCGCCGCCCACCGCCCATATCGACCACCGCCATGCCCAACGCGCGCACGTCGATAGTGCTGACAAATCCCGAACGGGCTGCCTCGACCGCGCCAACAACCGGGGCATGAGGCAGCGATTTGCGGGGCTTGTCCATCAGATCATTCGGCCCGCCCAGCGCTGCCACCATCCGGCCAAACCGTTCGCCTGCCGCACCGCTTTGCAGGGCATCACCGATCATGTCGCGCCCCTGAACATCGTTTTGCGCCAGATCGCCCAGCACCAGCAGCGCGCCGCCAAGCGCGACCACCACATCCCAAAGCCGACCATCGACCTGATCACCGCGCAACAGCGCCACCGCGTTCAAAACCTCCACCGCGTTGCCGGCAGCCGAGGCCAACGGCTCGTTCATGTCGCTGATAATCGCCGTGGTTTTGCACCCCGCGCCGTTGGCAACGTCGCACAGAGCGCGCGCCAACCCCGGCGCGTCGTCCAAAAATGCTCCTGATCCCACTTTCACGTCGAGCACCAAACCTTGCAGCCCGGCGGCCAGTTTTTTGGACAGGATCGACGCTGTAATCAGGTCGATACTGGAAACGGTCGCGGTAACGTCGCGCACAGTGTAAAGCCGCTTGTCGGCGGGGGCGATATTGCCGGTGGCCCCGACGATGGCGCAGCCGACGTCGTCAACCACCCGGCGTAGTGTGTCCTCGTCGACTTCCGAACGAAAACCGGTGATTGCGTCAAGTTTGTCAAGCGTGCCACCGGTATGGCCCAGCCCGCGCCCGGAAATCATCGGGACGTAAGCACCACACGCAGCCAGCGCCGGTGCAAGTATCAGCGATACATTGTCGCCAACGCCGCCGGTTGAATGTTTGTCAAGCACCGGACCGGGCAGCGCCCATTGCAAAACGTCGCCGCTGTCGCGCATGGCGGTGGTCAAAGCCACGCGTTCGTCCATTGTCATACCGTTCAGCCTGACCGCCATGGCAAATGCACCGGCCTGCGCGTCGCTTAACGTGCCGTCGGCCAGCCCCCGCGCCACGTAAGCTAAATCGTCACCCGACAACACGCCGCCATCGCGTTTGGTGGCAATGATCCTGCGCATACCCACGCCTAATCGGTGCCAAGATGGCCGGTGTCGAACGCTCCGGGCAACAGATCGCCAACTGTGATGCGCAGCTGCTCGCCCGTGGGACCGGCCAGAATAACCTCAACTTCGGCGGCTGCAAATTCCGCCAGTTTCTGACGGCAACCGCCACAGGGTGGCACAGGTCGGGAAGACTCGGCGACCACCAGAACCTCGACGATTTCGCGCTCTCCGGCTGCCACCATGGCGGCAATCGCTCCTGCCTCGGCGCAGGTGCCCTCGGGAAAAGCGACATTTTCGACGTTACAACCAGCGAAAATCGCGCCCGACGCGGTGCGCAGAGCCGCGCCCACCTGAAACTTTGAATACGGTGCGTGCGCATTGGCCCGCGCCGCACTGGCGGCTTTGAACAGTGTCATCGATCCCCTCGATCATTTGCCTTAAGCCTGCTGCCTTCCCGCCCGATTTGCAAGTCCTGAACTTTTGTTCAACGCCCCTTAGTCCTGTGGATAGCCCAGACCGTGCAGCGCGTCGCCGATTTCGTCCAATATTGTCGGATCGTCGATTGTCGCCGGCATTTTCCAGTCCTGCCCGTCGGCAATTTTGGCCATGGTGGCGCGCAATATTTTGCCGGACCGTGTTTTGGGCAGTCGTTCGACCACACAGGCCAGCTTGAACGCTGCCACGGGGCCGATCCGCGTGCGCATCAAAGCAATGCACTCGGCGACGATTTCACCGTGCGCACGGTCGACCCCGGCGTTCAGACACAAGAATCCCATGGGCAGCTGCCCCTTCAGCGCGTCCGCCACGCCGATCACCGCACATTCGGCCACGTCGGCGTGGGCCGCCAGCACCTCTTCCATGGCGCCGGTCGACAGACGGTGCCCCGCCACATTGATCACGTCGTCGGTGCGCGACATGATGTAAAGATAGCCGTCACCGTCCACGTATCCGGCGTCGCCGGTTTCGTAATAGCCTTCAAATGTTTGCAGATACGAAGATACATATCGTGCATCGGCCTTCCACAGCGTGTTCAGAGTGCCCGGCGGCAAAGGCAGCCTGATCACAATCGCCCCAAGTTCGCCTGTCGGCATCTCGACGCCTGCTTCACTTAGAATGCGCACGTCATAGCCGGGTAAGGGCACCGATACTGTGCCATCTTTTATCGGTAGTGGCTCGATTCCCATGGGATTGCACGCTACTGGCCAGCCGGTTTCGGTCTGCCACCAGTGGTCGATCACCGGAACGCCCAGTTTATCCTGTGCCCAGTGCAAGGTGTCGGGATCGGTGCGCTCGCCTGCTAAAAACAGGGTTTTGAGACATGACAGATCGTACTTTTCCAATAGTGCGCCTTCGGGGTCCAACCGTTTGATGGCGCGAAACGCGGTGGGTGCGGTAAACAGGGCTTTGACATTATGCTGTGAAATCACCCGCCAGAACGCGCCCGCGTCGGGGGTGCCGACCGGTTTGCCTTCGTAGATCAGCGTGGTGCTGCCCTGAAACAGCTGCGCGTAGCAGATATAGGAATGCCCGACGACCCAACCAACATCTGACGCCGCCCAAAACACTTCGCCGGGATTAATATCGTAGACGTTTTTCATCGACCAGTGCAACGCCACCAGATGCCCGGCGGTGGGGCGCACAACTCCCTTGGGCTGACCGGTGGTGCCCGAAGTATACAGGATATAACAGGGGTCGCCGCCACTGACGGGCACGCAGTCCGCCGGTGGTGCATCTTTCTGAAAGACGGCCCAGTCCACGTCGCGGCCCGCGACCAGATCAGCAAGCTGCTGTTCACGCTGCAATATCACACAAAAATCAACGCGATGCGCAGCCAGATCTATCGCCCCGTCGAGCAGTGGTTTGTAATCCACCACACGGCCCGGCTCGATTCCGCAGGACGCGGCAATGATCGCTTTGGGCGTGGCGTCATCGATACGTGTGGCCAGTTCGGCAGCGGCGAACCCGCCGAACACCACCGAATGCACCGCACCAATGCGGGCGCAAGCCAAAACCGCGACCAAAGCTTCGGGCACCATGGGCATATAGATGATCACGCGGTCGCCTTTGGTGATGCCGCGCGCCTGCAGCGCCCCACCAAGGCGCGCGACTTTTTCCAGCAGTTCACTATAGGTGATCTGGCTTTGGCACCCGGTCAAAGGGCTGTCGTAAATGATTGCCACGCGGTCGCCGTTGCCTGCCTTTACATGGCGATCCACGGCGTTGAAACAGGTGTTGACCTCGGCGTCCTTGAACCATTCATAAAGCGGCGCGTTGGCGGCAAACAGCGCCCTGGACGGTGGCTTGACCCAGTCGATCCCTTTGGCAGCCTCCATCCAGAACGCTTCGGGGTCGTCCTGCCAGCTTTGGTATATCTCCGTATATTTCATGGGGTAACACCCTTATATGTCATTGGCGCGGCGCACCAGTTTCAGAATATGCGCAGCGGCTTTGGGGATGTTTGTTCCGGGGCCGAAAATGGCCCGTACACCGGCCTTGTACAAAAAGTCGTAATCCTGCTGCGGGATCACACCGCCGCATATGACAATGATATTGTGCGCGCCCGCGTCACGTAAAGACTGCACCAGTTGTGGTGCCAGCGTTTTGTGCCCGGCCGCCTGACTGGATATGCCGACGATATGCACGTCCTGCGCCACGGCCTGAGCGGCGGCCTCGTCCGGGGTCTGGAAAAGAGGTCCAACCTCCACATCAAAACCTATATCGGCAAAAGCGGTGGCGATCACCTTGGCGCCGCGGTCGTGCCCGTCCTGCCCCATCTTGACCACCAGCATCTTGGGCGGATCACCTTCGCTGTCGGCAAAGTTCCGTACTTCTTGTTGAATGCGCTCAAATTCGGGATCGCCCTTGTAGGCCGCGCCGTACACACCGGTCAGCGTGGTCACCTTGGCACTGTGGCGGCCAAAGACGTTTTCCATCGCTTTAGAAATTTCACCAACCGTTGCCCGTGCCCTCGCGGCAGCAATCGCCAGTTCCAGCAAGTTGCCTGTGTTGGTCGCGCCGTCTTCAAGCGATTTCAGTGCCGCCTTGCACGCTGTGTCGTCGCGGCTGCCACGAATGCGCTTGAGCCGTGCTACCTGAGCGTCACGCACCGCGGCGTTGTCGATATCGCGCACTTCTATCGTGGGTTCACTTTCACGCTGAAACTTGTTCACGCCAACGATGATCTGCTCGCCCCGGTCAACAAGGGCTTGCCGTTTCGCCGCTGCCTCCTCGATGCGCAGTTTCGGCATACCGCTTTCAACGGCTTTGGTCATCCCGCCCAGATCGTCGACCTCGCAAATCAAAGCCCACGCGTTATCCGCCAGATCCTGCGTCAGACTTTCGACGTAATACGACCCCGCCAGCGGATCGACCACATTGGTCACGCCGGTTTCGTTCTGCAATATCAACTGGGTATTGCGGGCCAGCCGCGCACTGTCGTCGGTTGGCAGCGCAATCGCCTCGTCAAAGGAATTCGTATGCAACGATTGCGTACCGCCAAGAACCGCCGACAGCGCCTCGTACGCCGTGCGCACAACGTTGTTGTACGGATCCTGTTCCTGCAGGCTGACCCCCGAGGTCTGGCAATGGGTGCGCAACATCGACGATTGCGGTTTTTGCGGGTTGAACTGCGCCATGATGCGCGACCACAGCAGGCGCGCAGCGCGCAGCTTTGCCGCCTCCATGAAAAAATTCATGCCAATGGCAAAGAAAAACGACAGGCGCGGCGCGAACACATCCACATCCATGCCACGCGCAATGGCGGCGCGGACGTATTCCTTACCATCGGCCAGCGTAAAGGCCAGCTCCTGCACCAGATTGGCCCCCGCCTCTTGCATATGATAGCCACTGATAGAAATTGAATTAAATTTTGGCATTTGGGCCGAGGTAAATTCGATGATGTCAGCGACGATGCGCATCGAGGGTTCGGGCGGATAAATATAGGTGTTGCGCACCATGAATTCCTTGAGAATATCGTTTTGAATGGTGCCCGACAAAGCCGCGCGATCCACACCTTGTTCTTCGCCCGCCACGATAAAACACGCCAGCACCGGAATGACTGCGCCGTTCATGGTCATAGAAACCGAAATTTTGTCGAGCGGGATGCCGTCAAACAGGATTTTCATGTCTTCAACAGAATCGATCGCCACACCGGCCTTGCCGACATCGCCGACGACACGCGGATGATCGCTGTCGTAACCGCGGTGCGTGGCCAGATCGAACGCCACCGACACACCCATCTGTCCGGCAGCAAGCCCGCGCCGATAAAAGGCATTGCTTTCCTCGGCAGTGGAAAATCCGGCATACTGGCGTATGGTCCACGGGCGGCCTGTGTACATGGTGGCGCGCGGGCCGCGCAGGTACGGTGCCACGCCGGGGACGTGGTGTTGCGTATCTTCCGGCAGGTCGTCTTTGGTGTAGAGCGGCTTGACTGAAATCCCCTCGGCGGTGCGCCACGTCAGATCATCCACAGAGCGCCCGCGCAGTTCGCGCGCCGCCATTTCGACCCATTTATCACTTGTTTTTTTCATCCTGCCTCGCTGATTGTGCCCGTCGCGCCCAGTCCGGCGGCGGTTTCTGCGTTTTCAAAAAACTGCACACGCCCACCGCCCCCGCACCGCAGCCAGTGCATATCCTGCGCAAACCGATCGTGCATCACCGCCCGCGCCGTGGCGGAAAACGGCTGAAACACATGCCGTTCGTAAATAAGCGCCGACGCGTGCGCATCCGGTGCCAACGCGTTCAGCGTGGCCACGTCCGGTGATTTATTGTGGTGCGCAGCGCATGCCTGGAAAGGGGGCTGCACCGCACCACCCAGTAAAATGCAAAATTGCGCGACCGTGTCGCCGATCAATCCCTGAAAACCCCACACCACGATTTCGGCACCGGGAAAAGCCGTGCCCACATCAGCAATTACATCGCGCCAACCGCGCTGTTCTTGCGCCAGGGATTCGAGCGCATCAGGGCCGGGCATGGTCAAGCCGCGCGGCAACAGATGCCCCAAAACGGACGTCCAATAGGCCTGATAAGGGCGTACTGCCAAAACCACACGCAAACGCTGGCCGTCAAAAGCGCGACGAAACCGCGCCAGCCGCCCAGCAAGATTGGGGTACAAACACCCACCGGTGATATTCTCACGCATCATCCCCATGATGTTTTCCTCAGAAATCACCAGATGGGTTTGGCCCGTACGACGCAGGCGATCAAGTGCAAAGCCTATGGTTGCGCAGTTTCGGCGCACCAGAATTTTCGTATGTGCCTGCGCTTGGGTTTCTTCGCGCCGCAACAGCCCCGAAAAGGTTTCGCCGCGCAGCTGTTGCGGCCCCCAGAAAACCACGCCATTTTTACGCAAATTGAACCGGTTTTGTCGTAAACCCGATTGCAGCGACGTGGTGCCGGTACGGTGCGCACCAATATGAAGAACGACCTTCAAAGCCTGCAAAACCTTTCGCGCGCTCACCAGCACCGCGGCGCAGCGAATTTTGTGAGGCCAGCCTAACATGAGCGCAATTCCTTAAGCAGAGACTTATGCTGCGCGATGAATTCCACGTGGGCGTCACCAAACTTTTGCCGATAACCCCTGCAACCTTTTGAAAACCTGCTTATATAGGATGTAACAGGAGGCCCGATGCGCCATATTCTTGCAGTAATTGCCGTTTTTTTCAGCTGGGCCGCGCTGGCGCAGTCAGAGGATCCGCTTAGCAAACTCCAATGGGTGTCTCGTCCGCTGATCGTCTTTGCCGACACGGCAAAAGACCCGCGGTATATTCGCCAGATGGAGCTGTTAAGCGTCACGCCCGACGAGCTTGCCAAACGCGATGTCGTGATTCTGACGGATACCGACCCGGGCGACGACAGCGTTTTGCGCCAATCGCTGCATCCGCGCGATTTCATGCTGGTGCTGATCGGCAAAGACGGGCGTGTCGCGTTTCGCAAACCCACCCCGTGGTCGGTACGCGAAATCAGCCGCGCGATTGACAAGATGCCGCTCAGGCAGGATGAGATTTTGGAAGAGCTGGGGAAATAGTTCGACCCGGCCATCGCGTTGCCGTTTTTTGGCTCAGGATTTGTGCGCCGTTTCACTTAGCTATTCAAACTCCATGATCACGTCGTCCACTGCCAGCGATTGCCCGACTTCGGCGTTGACTTGCGCGATGGTGCATTTGCCGGGCGCGCGCAGGACGTTTTCCATTTTCATGGCTTCGACCGAACACAAGGCCTGTCCTTCCTCGACGTTGTCGCCCGCTGCCACGGACAGCGACACCACCAGACCCGGCATGGGACACAGCAACAGTTTAGAGGTATCTGGCGGCACAACCTCGATCATGTGACCCGACAGCTCAAACCGGCGTGGCGTGCGCATCACAAGGCGCAAATCGGCACCGCGGTGGCGCATCCGGTAGCCCGAAGCAATCGGCGACACTTTGGCGACCAGTGGTTTGCCGTCGACCATCAGACGCGCCAGCGATAAACCCGGCACCCAGTCTGACGTGACCCTGTGGCACATGCCGTCGCTGAACGTCACCGAGGCCCCCTCCCGGTCAGCCTCGATGGTGACCACATAGTCCTCGCCGCCCACTGAAATCACCCAGTCGCGCCCCACTTCGCGTTCGTGGTTATCGATACGCCCCGAAATGCGCGCGTCGCGGATTTCCTGAACACGATGCATAGCCGCGCCTGACGCGGCCAGACGTTTAAGAACAGGTTCGGGCAATGTTACACCATTAAATCCTTCGGGGTATTCTTCCTCGATAAACGCAGTGGTCATGTCACCCGCTACAAATTTCGGATGATCCATCACCGCAGACAAAAACGGGATATTGTGGCCGATGCCGTCGACTTCAAAGGCATCAAGTGCGCCGCGCATGGTTTCAACCGCCGCGGACCTGTCCGGCCCCCATGTACATAGCTTAGCGATCATGGGGTCGTAAAACATCGAAATTTCGCCACCCTCGTAGACGCCGGTATCGTTGCGCACCACACAGGTATCGCTGGTAAATTCTTCCGGTGGTCGATAACGCGTCAACCGACCAATCGACGGCAGAAAACCGCGATACGGGTCTTCGGCGTAAAGACGGCTTTCCATGGCCCAGCCGTTTATGCCCACCTCTTTTTGCGCAATTTTCAGCTTTTCACCTGCGGCGACGCGGATCATTTGTTCGACCAGATCGATGCCTGTGATCAACTCGGTCACCGGATGTTCGACCTGAAGCCGCGTGTTCATTTCGAGAAAATAGAAATTGCGTGCGCCGTCAACTATGAATTCCACCGTCCCGGCGCTGCAATAATCTACCGCCGCCGCCATGGCCACTGCCTGTTCGCCCATGGCTTTGCGGGTCTTGGCGTCCAGAAACGGGCTGGGGGCTTCTTCGATGACCTTTTGATTGCGGCGCTGGATCGAACATTCACGCTCATTGAGGTAGATCAGATTGCCGTGGGTATCCCCGAGCACCTGAATTTCGATGTGGCGCGGCTGGGTGACGAATTTTTCGATGAAAATCCGGTCGTCACCAAACGCGTTGGCCGCCTCATTTTTTGAACTCTGAAATCCCTCGCGCGTTTCGTCGTCGTTCCACGCAATACGCATGCCCTTGCCGCCGCCACCGGCGCTGGCCTTGATCATCACGGGATAGCCAATATCGGCACTGATTTTAACTGCCTCTTCAGTGTCGCTGATCAGACCCATATGCCCGGGCACGGTGGAAACCCCGGCCTCGAGCGCCAGTTTTTTGCTGGTGATCTTGTCGCCCATGCTTTCGATCGCTCCGGCGGGTGGGCCGATGAACGCAACATTCGCCGCCGCCAGTGCCTCGGCAAACAGCCGGTTTTCCGACAGAAATCCATAGCCGGGATGAACGGCGTCCGCGCCGCTGTCCCTGACCGCCGCCACGATTTTGTCGGTCACGATATACGATTGGTTGGCGGGACTTGGACCAATATGGATCGCCTCATCGGCCATGCGAACGTGCAGGGCATATCTGTCGGCGTCAGCAAAGACCGCGACCGTTTTGATCCCCATCTTTTGGGCCGTTTTGATCACGCGGCATGCGATTTCACCCCGGTTGGCGATCAGTATTTTCTTGAACATATTCAGACCCTTTGGCGAAATGTGAGATCAGCGCGGATCAATAAAAGCCGCCGCGCAAACAGAAAAAGGGCCCCACCGTTCATCGGTGAGGCCCTATAGGAGGGGAAGGGATTAAAAAAAAATCTCTGGACTTCGCGTCAACGAGAAACGCTGTCTTAAACCCAACATAGCGCATGATTTCATACCGCGCTATGGCCTCACGTCCGCGTGATCTCTTTTCGGCTGTTTTCTGCCAAAGCATGGATATCATAGGCAGAATCATGCCGATTTCCCCGCTTCAATTGAGGAAAACACATCTGGAAAGGATACCATCGCGCGATTGACGTCAATTTTAAGCAGAGCATCGTAACATTTGGGATCAAACGGATCTTCTACCGCCACCACTTCGCGGCCAAATAACCAACTAAGGCGCCCGGCGTCCAGATTGCCACGCTCAAACGGTTGATCGCCAAACTGGTCCCAAAGCGCCTGCATAAAGGCGGCATCGGCGCGCCGGTCCGCTGCACGCCGATCGGCAAAGCGCGCGCGTTCAATTACCGCGGTCGCGCCTTTGTTGTTGGCGCGCCGGATCGTGAACTGAAAATCCGACGACGGCATGCGTGAGGGAAAACCACGGTGTTTCAGCATGGCACGTACCTGCGCCTCTGGCGGTCGGGTGCATGGTAGCGCGGGGCAAAACCAATTCGCCCCGCGCCTAAGGTACTAGTATTTGGAAAGCACCGGTTCTTCCTGAATCGGAACGACGATGGGCTCCGGTTCGGGTGGTGGTGGTGCGCAGGCGGCGACAAGCCCCGCCATCCCCAGAAAAAGGGCAATCTTGATACTGCCGGACATTTTGTCCTCCTCAAATGTAATGGCGGGGGTTTGGGTTTTGCCAGCCATTTGGAGTCGGCTGCAAAACCGCTCCCCCGTCCCGAGATAACGGCTACTTGGGTGTAACCATCTGAAAGATTACGGGATTTTTCGGTAAATACAATTCCAGACGCGCGTAAGCGGCGCAAGCGTGACTCGAAAGCCTCAAATTCGGGATGACCAGCGGTCCGGATCGCAACATATAGTGTGTGGACGACCATCACTCCCAAACACATTTGCTGTCCGCGATGCGGTAAAGGGTAAAATATTGGGTCACATCTGGGTTGGATTCACCGCGCTTGATGTTTTTATCCACAAGCGACACCATAATCAGATCGATGTTGCCGCCCATATCGGTGGCCACTTTCAGGCCTATGTTAGCGCAGATATAATCCATATCGGGCCGGGATTCCTCGCGCGATACTGTACCGGTTTCGCGGGAAATCCCGGGGGCCAGAAAACGCAGCACCAGCCAGTTTTCGCCGTCCTCTGGGTGCGGCTCGTACAGAAATTCGATTTTGGAAAGGCTTTGTGCCGAGGGTACGGAAAGGATTTGCTGGGCCATCGCGGGACCGACATAAATGAGCGCCGCCATTGCGCTCCACAAACAGGACTGTCCACGACGTCGCAAAGCAAGAGGCACCCTCCGTGCGCGATTCTGGCGTTGCCCGGGCCACTGGCCCCAGGGCGGAAAAGCCGGGGTACTCTTTAATATCCCAACACACACTATGCCAACCTCCGGCCGACTATTGCTACAACAACGGGTCGGGCAACACATTTTTTAAGGCGGATCATCTCACCTCACAACGGAATATTGTCATGTTTCTTCCACGGATTTTCCAACTTTTTATTGCGCAAAGCCGCAAAGGCCCGCGCCACGCGTTTGCGGGTGGAATGCGGCATGATCACATCGTCGATGAAGCCTTTTTCAGCGGCCACGAACGGATTGGCGAACCGCGCTTCATAGTCCGCCTTATGCGCCGCGATTTTATCTGCGTTTTCCAGATCGCCGCGGTACAGAATTTCCACCGCCCCCTGCGCGCCCATCACCGCCACCTGTGCTGTCGGCCACGCATAGTTGAAGTCGCCGCGCAAGTGTTTGGACGCCATAACATCGTAAGCGCCGCCATACGCCTTGCGGGTTATTACGGTCACCTTGGGCACCGTGGCCTCGCCGTAGGCAAACAACAATTTCGCACCGTGCTTGATCACGCCGCCGTATTCCTGGCTGGTGCCGGGCAAAAACCCCGGAACATCCACCAAAGTCAGCAAAGGTATCTCAAAGGCGTCACAAAAGCGCACGAAACGCGCGGCTTTGCGCGAACTGTCGATATCCAGACACCCCGCCAACACCAGCGGCTGATTGGCGACCACGCCCACGGTCGCGCCCTCAATGCGAATGAACCCTGTCAGGATATTGGCGGCAAATTCGGCCTGCGTTTCAAAGAAATCACCCTCATCTGCGATTTTATGCACCAGTTCTTTCATGTCATAAGGCGTGTTGGGGTTTTCAGGCACAAGGGTATCAAGCGACATTTCAAGCCGGTTCTGGCTGTCATAAAACGGGCGCACGGGGGCTTTTTCGCGGTTGTTGAGCGGCAGAAAATCAAACAGGCGGCGAATTTCCGCAAGCGCGTCCATGTCGTTGGGGAACGACCCGTCGGCCACCGAAGACTTGGACGTGTGGGTCTTGGCACCACCAAGATCTTCGGCGCTGACCACTTCGTTGGTCACGGTTTTCACCACGTCGGGCCCGGTGACGAACATGTAAGAACTGCCCTCGACCATATAAATAAAATCGGTCATGGCGGGCGAGTACACCGCCCCCCCTGCACAGGGGCCCATGATGACGCTGATCTGCGGGATGACGCCACTGGCCAAAATATTTTTCTGAAACACATCGGCGTAGCCCGCCAACGACGCCACGCCTTCTTGTATGCGGGCACCACCGCTATCGTTCAACCCGATCACCGGCGCACCATTCTTGATCGCCATGTCCATGATCTTGCAGATTTTTTCAGCATGGGTTTCCGACAACGATCCTCCGAACACCGTGAAATCCTGCGAAAAAACATAGACCATCCGCCCGTTGATCGTCCCCCAGCCGGTGACCACCCCGTCGCCGGGCATTTGGGTTTTATCCATGCCAAAATCGGTACAGCGGTGCGCTTTGAACATGTCGAATTCTTCAAAACTGCCTTCGTCCAGCAGCACTTCGATACGTTCCCGTGCGGTCAACTTGCCTTTGGAATGCTGCGTGTCGATGCGTTTTTGACCGCCACCCAATCGCGCGGCATTTCGCCGGCGTTCGAGTTGTGCGATTATATTGCTCATTGCAGGTCACTCCGGCTGGCGATGTTGATTGCCGTAACTTAGCCAGTGCACGGCGTAAAACAAAGCGGAACTTGGCAACGCTGTTAATATATTTGCAGATAGGATTAGCAAATTGCAAATTTGCAAATGAACAAAGTTCAGCGGGTGGACTGATCGTGAACCAAAGGGTCAAAAATTCTGCGGTGCAGCTGTGGACATTCCCGTTACCCGGGCATAACCCGAAATGATGTCACAACCCGCCAAAAGCCGTTTTCTGGATCGCTCAACACCGCCACACATTCTGACGCTTGTGTTGATAGCAGGGATGTCGGCACTGTCGATGAATATTTTCTTGCCCTCGCTGAGCGCGATGACAGCCTATTTTCAGACCGACTATTCGATCATGCAACTGTCGGTTTCGGTTTACCTTGGGGTGACCGGAATGCTGCAACTGATTATTGGGCCGCTGTCAGACCGGTTTGGCCGACGACCGGTTATTCTTGTGGGGTATTCGCTTTTCCTGTTAGCCACTCTGGGCAGCCTGCTGGCCAATTCGATCGAGCTGTTTTTGGTTTTTCGCATGAGTCAGGCCTCTATTGCGACAGGCATGGTGCTTAGCCGGGCGATTGTGCGCGACATGGTCCCGACAGACCGCGCCGCCAGCATGATAGGTTACGTGACCATGGGTATGGCGATTGTGCCTATGGTGGGGCCGTCGATCGGCGGCGTTCTGGATGAAATATTCGGCTGGCAGGCCAGTTTTGTGCTGCTTCTGGTGCTTGGGGCCTTGGTATGGTTGATCATCTGGTTTGACTTAAGGGAAACGAACACCAGCCGGTCCACCAGTTTTTTGTCCCAAGTCCGCGATTACCCCGCGCTTTTTGCATCGCAGCGGTTTTGGGGATATTCGCTGGCCGCGTCATTTTCCAGCGGGTCGTTCTTTGCATTTTTGGGGGGCGCGCCATTCGTCGGAACCGAAATATTCGGACTTTCGCCTACGGCGCTTGGGTTGTATTTCGGTATGACGGCCTTTGGCTATATGTTTGGCAATTTCTTGTCGGGCCGCTATTCAACAAAATTCGGAATCAACAGAATGATTTTGGCGGGAACGGTGACGATGCTCGTACCAATGGTGCTGTGCTATGCATTGTTTCTGGGCGGCGCGACACACCCGTTGGTCTTTTTCGGGTTCATGGTATTCGTCGGCGTCGGCAACGGATTGTCGCTGCCTAACGCAAATGCCGGCATGTTGTCGGTCAGGCCAAAACTGGCGGGAACGGCGTCGGGTCTGGGCGGTGCCATTCAGATCGGCGGCGGGGCGTCGCTTGCAGCGCTCGCGGGTACGTTGCTGAGCGTTGAATCCGGGCTTTTTCCTTTGTTGCTGATGATCGTCGGCACCTCGGTCATGGCTGTAATGGTCACGCTTTTCATCATCGTCGTCGCGCACAGAAAGGGCCCGCTGGCGCAAAACGCCTGACGCGGCACAAAATCACAAAACTTGATTTGCAAATTTGCAGATTGTAGCACTGGTTGCACGAACATCCTGGTGTGCCATGCCCGTTCAGAAACTTTATGCCGGAACCAAACTGCGTGACACGCGCACGAGGCTTGGTCTCACACAAAAAGATTTTGCCGCCAAGCTGGGCGTGTCGCTGCCTTATCTGAACCAGATGGAGAACAACCGTCGTCCGGTATCCACCGGCGTGGTGCTGGCGCTGGCGCATGAATTTGACTTTGACGTCACCGAGTTGTCGACCGGTGATACCGCGCGCATGGTGACCGATATGCGCGAGGTCCTGGCCGATCCGATTTTCGCCGATAGCCCGCCACCGCTGACCGACCTGGAGCTGGCGGCCTCGAATGCACCGGCCCTGGCGCGGGCATTTATCCAGCTTCACCGCGCCTATACCCAGAGCTATGAACGTTTGGCGTCGCTTGACGATGTCATCGGGCGCAGCGGGGCGGCGGCGGCACAATCCCCGTGGGAAGAAGTGCGTGATTTCTTTCATTATTGCGACAATTACATCGATGCCATTGATCGCGCTGCCGAAGTATTTGCCCGTACCTCCGGTTTGAACGGCAAAAACCCGCGGGACGGAATCGCGCGGTATCTAAGCGACAAAGGCGTGTCAACGCATCTAAGCGATACCGTGGATATGCGTGACTTCAACAGTGAAACCAAAGTGTTGCGCATTTCGTCCCGCGCTAGCGCGGCAACGCAACTTTTTCAGATGGCGCACCAGTGCGCGTTGCTGGAGTTCAGTGATCTGCTGGAAGTCACGCTGGACATGGCGGGTTTTCGCACTCCAGAGGCCCGCGACATTTGCAAGATCGGGCTGGCCAATTATTTCGCCGGCGCAGCGTTGCTGCCTTACGGTGCCTTTCTTCAGGCCGCCCGCGATACGCGGCACGATCTGGAGCGGCTGGCGGATATGTTCGGAGCCTCGATCGAGCAGGTGGCCCACCGCATGTCGACCCTGCAAAGACCGGGCGCCAAGGGAATCCCGTTTTTCTTTGTGCGCGTCGATCAGTCGGGCACGATCACCAAGCGGCACTCTGCGACGCGGCTGCAGTTCGCGCGCTTTGGCGGCGCCTGTCCGTTATGGAACGTGCACCGCGCATTCGAGACACCGGGGCGGTTTTTACGCCAACTGGCCGAAACACCCGATGGCGTGCGGTATTTTTGTCTGGCACGCGATGTGTCAAAGTCGGCGGGGTCGTTCAACGCGCCTGTGCGTCGGTTCGCCATTGGACTGGGATGCGAGGTGAGGCACGCCAAGGCATTGGTTTACTGCGATAATTTGGATCCCGAGAACGACGGTGTTTACCAACCGATCGGGATCTCGTGTCGGATATGCGAGCGGGTGAATTGCCATCAGCGCTCGGTTCCGCCGCTCAAGCGACCGCTGACCGTGGACCACGACCGACGCGGAATATTGCCCTATTCTATCGGGTAATCTTTGCCCGGGACGCGCCCGGCAAGTTTTCGCCCCCATGAACCACTTGCGATTTTTACTTTTGACTGTGCTGCCAATCAGGATTTATCCAGGGATTTCGTGTGTCTGCCCGCAGCATTCCCCGCCCCAGAATGTGATCAGAGGCCTTTTCGCCCACCATGATCGACGGGCCGTTCAGATTGCCGTTGGTAATAGCGGGGAAGATCGAACTGTCAGCAACGCGCAGGGCGCGCACCCCAATCACATTACAATGCGGGTCCACAACCGCAGTCGGGTCGTCAACCGCACCCATTTTACACGTCCCGCAGGGGTGAAACGCGCTTTCGGCGTGGTCGCGAATGAACGCATCCAACGCCGCGTCATCCTGCACGTGCTTTCCCGGCTGAATCTCGTGGCCGGCAAATGGTGCAAAGGCCGGCTGGGCAAAAACCTCGCGGACCAGACGGATCACTTTGCGAAACTCTGTCCAGTCCTGATCACAGCTCATGTAGTTGAACAAAATATCTGGGGCGCCTTGCGCCCCCATCCGCACCCGCCCGCGCGATTTTGACCGCATGGGCCCGGCGTGGATCTGAAATCCGTGGCCCTCGGTCGGGGCACGCCCATCATAGCGAACCGCCATGGGCAGAAAATGTAACTGGATGTCAGGGTAACTCACACCCTTGCCCGACCGGATGAACGCCCCGCTTTCAAACTGGTTCGACGCCCCCAGCCCGGTTTTGGTGAACAACCACTGTGTGCCGATCAAGGCTTTGGAAACTATGTTCCAGTGTTTATAAAGCGTGACCGGTTGCGTGCTGGCCATTTGCAGATAGACCTCAAGGTGGTCCTGCAGGTTCTCACCAACGCCGGGGCGATCGGCGACAACCTTTATGTTCCTGTCGGCCAGATGTGCGCCCGCGCCGATCCCCGACCGCATCAGCAAAAGCGGCGAATTGATCGAACCAGCGGCCAGAATGACCTCGCAGCGTGCGGAAATCACCTGCCTGCCTCTCTTGGTGTCGATCTCAACGCCCGTAGCGCGCCCATCGCTGATCACGACCATGTGGGCCTTGCCGCGCTGCAGCCGCACATTTTGTCGCTTCAGGGCCGGCCGCAGATACGCATTCGCCGCCGACCAGCGGCGGCCTTTCCAGACCGTTTGCTCGAGCGCGCCAAACCCCTCTTGGCGGTATCCGTTGTAGTCCGGCGTCGCGCCGTAGCCAGCTTGCCGCCCGGCGGTTTCAAAGGCTTGATAAAGTGGGTTTTTGCGTTCGCCCCGCGTAATATGCAACGGCCCGGCACCGCCCCGCCACGCGGCGTCGTCGCCGTCCGATGTGCCGTGCCAGTTTTCCATGCGCAGAAAATACGGCAGCACGTCGCTGTACCCCCAACCCGTCGCGCCGCCGTCGCGCCAGCCGTCAAAATCCTGTGCATGGCCGCGCACATAGACCATGCCGTTGATCGAGGACGACCCGCCGATCACCTTTCCGCGCGGCACCACAAGCCGCCGCCCGTTCAGATTAGGTTCGGGCTGGCTGATATAGCCCCAATCGTAGGTCTGCATGTTCATCGGATACGACAACGCGGCAGGCATCTGGATGAACGGGCCGATGTCACTGCCGCCGTGCTCGATCACGACCACCGAAAATTTGCCGCTTGCCGACAGGCGGTTGGCCAGCACGCACCCTGCGGAACCGGCACCAACAACAACGAAATCGGCCTCCATCTAACGGTCAATAGGGCGCATCGACCGCCCCCGTGGCCACGTAGACCGATTTGATCTGGCTGTAATGGTCCAGCGCTGCGCGTCCGTTTTCGCGCCCGACGCCCGACATTTTAACGCCGCCAAACGGCATCTGCACCGGTGTCAGGTTATAGGTATTGATCCAGCACGTTCCGGCGTGCAATTCGGCAACCACGCGGTGCGCGCGGGTCAGCTCTTTGGTAAACACACCCGCCGCCAGCCCGAACGCGCTGGCGTTGGCGCGCGCCACCACGTCGTCCTCGGTATCAAAATCAAGCACCGACATGAC